>NZ_JBBWCB010000223.1:0-5818 GCF_039888995.1 Pseudomonas rossensis
CCTGAGTTTGCGGTCTTCCTGAAACACCGCATCGTCTGATTTCACGACTGCTTTGCAGCCGAACGCAGGCTTCGCCAGCTGCTACGGATCGCGTTTTGGCTTAACTGATCGGCATTAGCTTTTCGAGGCGCCTTTTTTGTGCCGGCAATTTTAGAACTTGTAACCCAGGCCAACCATGTAGATGAACGGGTCTACGTCCACATCGACCTTGGCGCGAGTGCCCTGTGCCACTGCGTTATTTTGCACGGTCGCGGTGGTGTCGATGTCGATGTAGCGCACCTGGGCGTTGATCATGATGTTGTCGGTCAGCATGTAATCGGCGCCGACCTGGAAGGCCATGCCCCAGGAGTTATCCGCCTTGAAGTTGCTGAAGCCGTTGGCGCTGGCTTCGCTGCCAACGTGCTCGTCGTAGATCCAGGTGTAGTTGATGCCGGCGCCAACGTACGGCTGGAACGCGGACTTGGAGTCCAGTGGGTAGTACACAACGCTCAGCGTCGGTGGCAGGTGTTTCAGCGTACCGAGTTTGCCGTTGGCCGCGCCGAGGGCGGTGCCTTTGATCTTCACGTCATGCTCGAACGGCGAGGCCGCCAGCAGCTCGATCCCCCAGTGGCTGTTGAGCATGTAAGCGAAGTTCAGACCCAATTGCGTGTCGCTGCTCATGGTGGCCTTGCCACCCAGATCGGCACCCTTCAGCGGGCCTTGATCAACCTTGACGCTGGAGCTGTCGGCTTTCGGGTTGACGGTGATTGCACCGGCACGAACGATGATATCGCCGGCTTCGTGGGCGTAGGCTAACGGTGTTGCGAGCGCGAGGGCAAACAGCGAAGCGCAGAGCTTGGACTTGTGCATTGAGGGCTCCAAAGGACGTTAAAAATTTCGATGTCCAATGGTACGGAGCCGTCTGATACGGTCTTTTGACTCAGCTCAATGAAACAGTGATGGCCCTGATTTTGTTGGCGCCTCTGATGGCCTCATCGCGAGCAATCGAGCGTCGACCGGCTGCTCCCACATTTGATCTGTGCATCAACACAAATCTCCTGTGGGAGCGAGCTTGCTCGCGATGGCTATCTAACAAACAACACAGAACTCCCGGATTCACTCCGGCAATTCATACACATAAATCTTGTCCGCCTGCATCTGATACCCGGCATCCGCCAACTCGCTGGTCGACGCTTTAACCTGCAATGCACCTTCGATCCAGTACGGCTGATACAACTCGTCGAGCTTCACACCCACCTGGCTTTTGACGTGCACGATCTGGTTCGACGGCGGTGGCGGCACGTGGATGCAGGCGCCGAAATAAGGCACCAGCAGAAACTCCGTGGTGCGACCTTCTTCACTCACTTCCAGCGGCACTATGTAGCCCGGTAAACGAATGTTCTGCCCGTCGAGGCTTTTCACCACCGGTGCGTTCGGCATGTCTTGCTTGGCTGCGGGTGCCGATTCAGCGGCCAACGCCTTGCCCATCTGTGACAGGTCGTGCAGCGGCGTCATGTTCGGCACTTCCGGTGCAGCGTCCGGCGGGATCATTTCCGACCAGGTCAGGTCTTTCGGCTCGGCCGCCCACAGGGGCAAGGCGACCAGCATCAACAGCGCAAGCACAGCACGGGGCATGTTCAACGTCCTCATAAACGGATCGACAGGCCATCGGCCAAAGATTGGCGATACGCGCGCCAGGCCGGCACGCTGCCCATCAGCAACGCGGCGATCAGGATGCCACCGAGCAGCGTCCATTCATATTCGCTCGGCCAGGCCAGCGGCAGGTACAAGCCGTAATTCGCCTGCACATAACCTTGAGCCAAGGCGATGCCCACATACAAAAGACATACCCCGGCAATCACGCCCGACAGTGCCAGGGCAAACGCCTCCAGCACCAGCAACGTCGCGATGTGCCACGGTCGGGCACCCACTGAACGCAGAATCGCCATCTCCCGACGGCGTTCGTTGAGGCTGGTGAGGATCGCCGTGAGCATGCCGATCAACCCGGTCAGCACCACGAACAGCGAGACCACGAACAAGGCTTTTTCCGCCGTGCTCATCAAACTCCACAGTTCTTGCAGCGCCACGCCCGGCAGGATCGCCAGCATCGGTTCACCCCGAAATTCGTTGATCTCCCGCTGTAGCGCGAAGGTCGAAATCTTGCTGTTGAGGCCGAGCATGAACGCCGTGATCGCCTGCGGCGTCAGGTCCATGTTGCGTGCCTGATCGGCACTGATCCGACCGTTACCGCGCGCCGGCACGCCGTTGTGCCAGTCGATGTGAATCGCTTCCATACCGCCGAGGCTGATATGCAGCGTGCGGTCCACCGGGGTGCCGGTGCGTTTGAGAATGCCGACCACGGTGAACGGCTTGTCGTCGTGCTTGACCAGGCTGATCACCGCCACGCCGTGGGCCAGCACCAGTTTGTCGCCGAGTTTGTAGTGCAGCGCATCGGCCACTTCGGCACCGAGCACCACTTCAAACGGATCGGTGGCGAAGGCGCGGCCGTCGGCCAGTTCCAGGTGTTGCTGATGACCGTATTGATAGTGCTCGAAGTACGCCTCGGTGGTGCCCATCACCCGATAACCGCGATGGGAGTCGCCGAGGGACATCGGGATTGCCCACTTCACTTTCGGGTTGTTGGCGAAGTGCTCGAAGCTGTCCCAACGGATGTTGTTGGTGGCGTTGCCGATGCGGAACACCGAGTACAGCAACAGGTTCACCGAACCGGAACGTGCGCCGACGATCAGGTCGGTGCCGCTGATGGTGCTGGCGAAACTGGCCTTGGCTTCGGTGCGCACGCGCTCCACGGCTAGCAGCAGGCAGACCGACAGGGCAATGGCGAACGCGGTGAGGATCGCCGTGAAGCGGCGGTTAGCCAGGCTGGCCATGGCTAGACGAAACAAATACATCTCAGACCTCGGACGGGGTGGCGGCGCGATTGAGATCGGCCAGCGACAGGTGGCGATCGAACAGCGGCGCCAGGCTCTGGTCATGGCTGACGAACAGCAGGCTCGACCCGGCGTCGCGGCATTCGGCGAACAGCAAGCGAATGAAATTCTCGCGGGCGTCGTAATCCAGGGCCGAAGTCGGTTCGTCGGCGATCACCAATTCAGGCTGACCGATCAACGCGCGCGCAGCGGCAACCCGTTGCTGCTGGCCGATGGACAGCGAATCGGCGCGGCGGCTGAGGATGCTTTCATCCTTCAGGCCCAGGTGGGCGAGGAGGGTGGCCGCCGCCTGATCGACGCTGCCATGGCGCAGGATCGCCCGTTGAGCGCGCAGCTTGGAAAAGTGGCAGGGCAACTCAACGTTCTCGCGCACCGAGAGAAACGGCAGCAAGTTGAACTGCTGGAAGATGTAGCCGGTGTGATCGACCCGGAAATGGTCGCGGGCACCGGCCGAAAGTTCGGTCAGTTCCTGGCCCAGCAATCGGATGCTGCCGCGATTGGGCTTCTGCACACCACCGAGCAGGCCGAGCAGGGTGGTCTTTCCGCTGCCGCTGGGGCCTTTGAGGAACAGGGTTTCCCCAGGCTCCAGGCGAAACGCCGGGATATCCAGCAGCGGCGGATGACCGGGCCAACTGAAGCCCAGGTCGGACAGTTCGATGAGTGCTTGGGTCATAGCGCCGATTTCATTGTTTTGATGACCTGTAGGAGCTGTCGAGTGCAACGAGGCTGCGATCTTTTGATCTTGATCTTTAACGTCAAAAGATCGCAGCCTCGTTGCACTCGACAGCTCCTACAGGGGATCGGGTGAATTTAGAATTTCAGGGCGGCAGCCTTGGCCGTCACTTCTACACCTTGCTGCCCGCTCGGGCTGATCAGTTGTACCTGAATCTTCTGGGTCGCCGGGAAGGTGTTGAAGATGTTCGCCAGGTCCAGGGTTTTCAGTGCGCCCGGTGCCGAGCAGCTGAATTGATAATGAGCGTGGATTTCGCTGTGGTCGTGGTGATGTTCGCCCTTGGCCTCTTCGTCGTGATCATCATCGGCATCCGGCTTGCCGCCGAACAACGGGCTTTCCAGTTCCTGTGTCGCGACCACGCAACCAGCGGCTTTCGGCAGGTTGAACAGCACCAGCGGTTTCTCCAGCTGCGCACGAACGGCGGCGACTTTGGCCTTGTCGGCGTCGGTGACAGCGGCGTGTTCGAAACCCACCAGGTTCATCGCCGGGCTTTCCAGTTCCAGCTCCAGGGTCTGACCGTCCAGCGCTGCGTTCAGGCGACCGACACCATGTTCGTGGGCGCCGAGGCTGCCGTGCTCATGATCATGTTCATCAGCAGCGTGGGCGACGGCCAGCGGCAACAGGGCAAACGGCAGAGCGAGAAGCAGACGGCGCATGGCGGGTCTCCGAAAAGTAAAATGAAGAGTTTGTTATGTAATCTTATAACGTAAGTGCCGAGAGTTTGACCGCCTGCTTGGTGTTGCACAAGTCCCATGGGAGCATGCAAGTCAGAAATGTGCAGGAGCAGACTTATGTTGCGTATACGCGGAAGCATCGGCGACTGGCCGGTGGATTTGACGCTGGAGATGGATGACGGCGACTGGGCGCGGCTCGGGGCGCAGTTGCAGGTGGTGAAGCCCGAAGCCAGTGCAGCGCCGGCAAAACCGATCAATCAGGATGATGCACTGTGGCAGATCGCCAAGGATTTGCTGCGCAAGGCCGGGCAATTGAGCGGGCCGGATTTGCTGGATCAGTTGGAAGGTCTGACCGGCAGCGCGGCGTCGGGCAAACGCTTGCTGGTGCGTTTGCGCCACTGCTCTGATGTGAAGGTGACGAGCGGCGGGGATACGCCGCTCTACAGATGGATCGAGTAAAACGCAAAGATCGCAGCCTCGCTTCGCTCGACAGCTCCTACAGGGAAACAAGATCCCATGTAGGAGCTGTCGAGTGAAACGAGGCTGCGATCTTTTGATCTTTCAATAAAGAGCAGCAAACAACTTGCGGCGGTACGTGGCCACCAGTGGATGATCGTTGCCCAGCAGTTCGAACACCTTCAGCAAGGTCTTGTGCGGCAGGCCTTCGCTGTAGCTGCGATTGCGCACGAACAGCTTGAGCAACGCATCCAGCGCCGCATCGTACTGCTGACGGGCCAGTTGCTGGATCGCCAGCTGATAAACCGCTTCATCGTCCTGCGGATTTTTTGCCAGACGCGCTTTCAGGTCTGCCACATCCGGCAAATCCTTGGCTTGGCCGAGAAACTGGATCTGCGCCTTGGCGCCGGCGAGGGCGGCCTTGTGCTCATCGCTCTTGACTGCGTCGAGCACGGTTTGTGCTTCGCTCAACTCGCCACGTTCGGTGAGGCAGCGGGCGTAGAGAATCAGCGCCTTGGCATTGGTGTTGTCTTCGCCCAGCAGCACTTTCAGTGTGGCTTCGGCGTCGGCAAAGCGGTTGTCATCAAACAGCGCCTGAGCCTGTTCGAACGGGTCGGAAGCAGCCGGTGGCGGCATTTGCACGTGAGGTTCGAGCATTGCGCGTACCGCAGATTCAGGCTGTGCACCGGCGAAACCATCCACCGGCTGACCGTCCTTGAACAGCACCACCGTCGGCAGGCTGCGAATGCCGAAGCGCGAAACGATGTCCGGCTCGACGTCACAGTTGACCTTGGCCAGCAACAACTCGCCCTGATAGCTCTCGGCGATGGTTTGCAGCATCGGCATCAAGGCCTTGCACGGCGCACACCATTCGGCCCAGAAATCCACCAGCACCGGTTTGTGGAAAGAGTTCTCGATCACCGACTGCTCGAAATCGGCAGTCGTGGCGTCGAAGATGTACGGCGTTTCCTGACTCATGGGGGATCTCGTAAAAGCGTGAATGGGGCAACTATACGACTTGGCGG
>NZ_JBBWCB010000224.1:0-5767 GCF_039888995.1 Pseudomonas rossensis
GTTGAAGACCGGTGACATCGCGCTGATCCAGCCTGACGGTTACATGCGCATCGTCGATCGCAAGAAAGACATGATTCTGGTCTCCGGTTTCAACGTGTACCCGAACGAACTGGAAGACGTGCTGGCGACCCTGCCGGGCGTGCTGCAATGCGCAGCCATCGGCGTGCCGGACGAGAAGTCGGGCGAGGCGATCAAGATCTTCATCGTCGCCAAACCGGGCGTGACCCTGACCAAGGAACAGGTGATGGAGCACATGCGCGCCAACGTCACCGGCTACAAGGTTCCGCGCTCCGTGGAGTTCCGCGACGCGCTGCCGACCACCAACGTCGGCAAGATCCTGCGCCGCGAGTTGCGCGACGAAGAGCTGAAGAAGCTCGGCGTCAAGAAGGTAAGCGCGTAACAAACAAAAGCCCCGCAAATGCGGGGCTTTTTGTTGAAGATCAAAAGATCGTCCGCTTCGGCAGCTCCTACAGGGTGTACATCAATCCCATGTAGGAGCTGCCGAAGGTTCGGGCCGCGTTCGGACGATCTTTTGCTTTTAAAGGCGGAACTGCGCGAAATTGACGTTGGTACCCGCCGGGCGCATGTCCTGGAGGTACGAGTCCTTGTCGGCGCTCAGTTCCAGGCTCAGGGCCGCTTTGCGTTTACCTTCGTTGCGCACCACCAGACCTTCGAGCTTCTCGCGCAGGAACACCGTCGGCACTTTCAGGTGCAGCAGTTCGTTGGTATCCGGGGTGTGCATCAGCAGGTGAACCCATTCGTACTGACCAACGGCCAGGCGCGCGACTGGAATATCAAACCACCAGATGTTGCGGTTGCGGTTCAATTCGGTGAAATGGCAGTTGTTGACGCCAAGCACAGCACCGCCAAGTTCCTGGTTTCTGCGGGCAATGGCCTGCTTTTTATCGAGTTTCATAACATTCCTACGGGATTGGATCTTCAGCGCCATGGCCTGAATACGTTGCGCATTCTCGGGGGTTGGTCGGCAAACATAAAGCCCAACCTGCACTGAACGATGAAATGTCACCGTGAAAATAAATGAAACTCCGTGCAAACGCCTCCGGTCAATTCTTGTGTAACGACTTTTTCCGTTGAATGTTCACAGGAGAAACACCATGAGCAGCACTGGCGATAAAGCAAAAGGCTTGGCCAACGAAGCAGTCGGCAACGTCAAACAAGGCGTCGGCAAGGCAACCGGCAACGACAAAATGCGCACCGAAGGCGCGGTGCAGGAAAGGAAAGGCGAAGCCCAGCAAGCGGTTGGCAAAGCCAAAGACGCGATCAAGAAAGGCATCGATAAGGCGTGATCCGGCCTTTGACGAGCAACAGAAACGGCCATCCACGGATGGCCGTTTTTGTGTCAGCCTGAACTTGCACAAGGAAATTGTTTCAAACTCGCCAAGTAGGCTACTTTGATGTAGAAAACGGCCCCTGAGTCGCCACGACTTCAACCTTTTTTGCGGCGAAAGGAGACGCTAATGTTTTTCCCTCACATGAAAGGTCAGCGCCTGCACCGTGTCATGGTGCGCACGATCACCGAGTTCGTCGACGACGAGATGTCGACCTATGCCTCGGCGTTGGCCTATCAGATGCTGTTCTCGCTGTTTCCCTTCATTCTGTTTCTGATCGCCCTGATCGGTTTCCTGCACCTGCCGGACTTCTTCTCCTGGCTGCGCCTGCAATCGGAACTGGTCCTGCCGCCCCAGGCGCTGGAACAGGTGAACCCGGTCATCGACCAGCTCCAGCAATCCGAGGGTGGTTTGCTGTCGATCGGTATCGTGATTGCCCTGTGGACCGCGTCTGCGGGTGTGCGGCTGATGATGAGCGCGATGAACGCCGCCTACGACGTAGTCGAAGGCCGGCCGGCGTGGAAGCGTTTCCCGCTGTCGATTTTCTACACCATCGGCATAGCCGGCATGCTGCTGGTGGCCGCTGCGCTGATGGTGCTCGGGCCGCAGGTGATGGGCTGGATCGCCTCGCAAGTCGGCCTTGAAGAATTCATCGTGACCCTCTGGACCATCGTGCGCTGGCCGGTGGTCGTGATTCTGTTGATGATGGCGGTGGCGCTGATTTACTACGTCATGCCCGACGTCAAACAGGAGTTTCGTTTCATCACCCCTGGCTCGGTGCTGGCGGTGGTGGTGTGGATCATCGCGTCGCTGGGTTTCGGCCTGTACGTCAAGACGTTCGCCAACTACAACGCCATGTATGGCAGTATCGGCGCGATCATCGTGCTGTTGCTGTACTTCTACATTTCCGCCGCAGTGCTGTTGCTCGGCGCGGAGATGAATGCCGTGATCGAACACATGTCCACCGAGGGCAAGGACCCTGGCGAAAAGGTCCCCGGCGAGCATGACCACGAACCCAAACAACATGTTTCGGGACTGGGTCGGGACCACTCGATCAAGCCGACCACTGACGAAGTCATCAAATGATCCGTGAAATTCTGAAAATGGGCGACGAGCGCCTGCTGCGCATTGCCCCGCCGGTCCCGGCCGAAATGTTCGACAGCCCGGAGCTGTGGCAACTGATCGACGACATGTTCCAGACCATGGAAAGCGTCGGCGGCGTTGGCCTGGCTGCGCCGCAGATCGGCGTCGACCTGCAACTGGTGATCTTCGGTTTCGAGCACAGCGAACGCTATCCGGACGCCGAAGCCGTGCCGCAGACGATTCTGATCAACCCGTTGATCACGCCGTTGAGCCCGACGCTGGAAGAGGGTTTCGAAGGCTGCCTGTCGGTGCCCGGCCTGCGTGGCGCGGTGGATCGCTATCAGCACATTCGTTACGAAGGTTTCGATCCCAAAGGGCAGCCGATTGTGCGCATCGCCGAGGGATTCCATGCGCGAGTGGTACAGCATGAATGCGATCACCTGATCGGCCGGTTGTACCCGTCGCGCATCAGTGACTTCAGCAAGTTCGGGTTTACCGACGTGATGTTTCCGGATCTCGATCCTAACGCCGACGACTGATCCGAAAACACCACAAACCCCTGTGGGAGCGAGCCTGCTCGCGAAAGCGGTGGGTCATTCAACGATGATGTCGAATGACACGCCGCCTTCGCGAGCAGGCTCGCTCCCACAAGTCGAACTCACCAACGGTTCCAGGCCCATGGCGATCATCGGTTTGCTGCGCGCGTAGCGGCTCAAGCGTTCGGTCATGGCGTAAGGCATTTGCGGATCAAAGGAAAACCCTCGGCGTTCATAAAAGCCCCGCAAGTCGGGGTGGCAGAACAGCCAGACCGGTTGGTCGAGACCGCGCACCGCCTCGGCGATCAGCGCCGCAGCGATGCCCTGTTCACGGCAGGCCGGATCGACAAACAAACCCGTCAGCCAATGCCCGTCCGCCACCGGTCGCAAACACAGCGCGCCAATGATCTCCTCGCGCCTGGCCACCCAGAGTTGAGCGTCGCGGACCGCTTTCATCGACGATTGGTGAGCGCGATAAAACTTGTTCATCAAGGGCCATAAAGGCTCGGCGAGCAAGGTGTACTGAGTGTTGGGCATGGTCTTCGACTGTCGGTGCGCAAAGCGGGCGATTATAAAAGAACGCGAGCGCAGCGATAGGTGTATACCTGATCTCACATCCCGTATGAGTGGAGTACGTATCATGGCCAAAGGCATGGATTCAAAAAAAGCGGCAAAGAAAAAACCGGCAAAAACCGCCGATGAAAAGCGCGCGGACAAGAAGGCCAAGAAGGTGGATGTGTTCGGTCATTGATCCCGTGACAAGGGAGCCCGGCCTCGGGCTCCCGCTGCTTCTGACGAAATAACCAAATAATCTGCAAGAAAACCCTGCGCCATTGCACAGAAGGGGACTGGTCCCCGATCTGAGCAACGCCATGCCCCATTACTTCGATACTGCCCACCGAGAAGAAATCGAAACCCTGCACCAACGCCTGACCGCTCGCACCGAGTGGCCGACCTGGCTGTTGCTGGTCGGCGTGTACGCTGGTTGGTTCAGCATTGTTTTGGGGAGCCATCGGCTGGGGCTCTGGTGGAGCACTGTGCTGTTGATTCCGCTGGTGGTGCTCTGGTTATCGGTGCAGCACGAATTGCTTCACGGGCATCCGACCCGTTGGACATTGCTCAATAAAGTCCTCGGCTACGCGCCGTTCGCCGTCTGGTATCCCTACACCCTGTATCGCGACAGCCATTTGTTGCATCACCGCGACGAAGACCTGACCCTCCCGCGTCGCGATCCGGAAAGCCGTTACCTGAGCGCCGAGCAGTGGCAGGGCAGTTCACTGTTCGAACAGAGTCTGCACTGGCTGAACAAAACTGTACTCGGACGCTTCGTCCTCGGCGCACCGCTGGCCTTGCTGGCGCTGGCCCGGGAAGAGCTGCAACGTCTAAAAGCAGGTGAGCGGCAGGCCTGGTTGATGTGTCTCACCCACGGCACGTTGACCCTGCTGATGTTGCTGTTTATCGCCCACTACAGCGTGCTGCCGGTGTGGCATTACCTGTTACTGATCAGCGTGCCGGCGCTATCGATTGCGATGATTCGCTCCTACTATGAACACCGTCCCCACGCCGAGCCCGAGCAAAGGACGGTCATCAATGAAGCCGCCTGGCCGTGGCGCTGGCTGTTCCTCAACCTCAATCTGCACCTGGTGCATCACGATTTGCCGGGGCTGCCCTGGTACGACTTGCCCCGCGCCTACCGCGCGCGTCGCGAGCAATGGCTGGCGCGCAGCGGCGGGTTTCTGGTGCAGGGTTATGGCCAGTTGTGGCGGGAGAATGGAGTGAAAGCCATCGATAGCCCGCGACATCCATTCCACTGAGGCATGACCACCACAGAACCCTGTGGGAGCGGGCTTGTCGGATCGCCGCACCGCCGCGAAGGGGCCGGCACATCCAACATCATTGTTGTCAGGCCGATTGCATTCGCGGGCAAGCCCGCTCCCACAGGGAATTTCGTTGCCGGGAAATTTTTGATGACACAACACTTCGCTGAATTACTGATGTACGTCGCCCCCGAGCCGATCCGCGAGGCCAACGAGCGCTGGCTGACGCGAATGCTCGAGCGACTGGGTGCCACCCGCCGCAACGCCGAGGGCCTTTCGCTGATGGACCTCTGGCTGTCCCCGCACTTGCTGCTGACCCAAACCTGCGGCTACCCGCTGATGACCGCGTTGCGCGGTCGGGTCCGGGTCATCGGTCGTCCTCGCTATGAACTGCCGGACAGCAACGGCGGCAACCATTGCAGCCTGTTGCTGAGTCGCGCCGATGATCCACGGCGCAGCCTGCCGGCCTTTCGCGACAGTCGTGGGGTGATCAATGGCGAAGACTCCAACAGCGGCATGAACCTGTTGCGTCACCGACTGGCGCCGTTGCATCGAGAGGGGCAGTTCTTCGCCAGTGTCGGTATCAGCGGCAGCCACCGAGAAAGCCTGCGCGGGTTGCGTGAAGAAACAGCGGACCTGGCAGCCATCGACAGCGTCACCTTTGCCTATCTGGCGCAGCACGCCGAAGAAGAAGTGACCGGCCTGCGGGTCATCGCGCGAAGTGCGTTCAGTCCGACCTTGCCGTTCATCACCGCCGCGACCGTCACCGATGAACAGGCCGAGGCGCTGCGGCAGGCGATGAACACGACGTTGCAGGCATTGCCCGAAGTCAGGGAAATCCTCGGTCTGCAAGAGGTATTGCCGGCCGGCGAAAGCGACTATCAGATTGTGCTCGACTATCAGCAAGAGGCTGAAGCGCTGGGATATGGGCGATTGCGGTAGGGGGGGTGAAAAGATCGCAGCCTCGTTTCACTCGACAGCT
>NZ_JBBWCB010000225.1:0-5713 GCF_039888995.1 Pseudomonas rossensis
GGTCAGCAGGTCTGTGCCGTTTCCACCGTCGATGCTCGGGGTGAGGGCGAGGGTGCTTTCGCTCAGATTGCGCAGGGTCACACGGTCGTTGCCTTCGGCCAACAGGATGGCCGAGCGGATGACACCGCCACCGTTCCACACCAACGTGTCATCGCCGGTACTGGCGCGGATCTCTCCCACGATTTCGCCGCCCGTCACGGTAATGCTGTCGTTGCCGCCGCTGACGCTGATGTTGCCGCCAATCCGTCCGCCAGAAACGGTAATGATATCGGTACCGAAACCGGTGACCAGATTGCCTTGGATCTGGCCGCCCGACAGGTCAAAGATATTGTTGTCGAGTTTCATGTCGACCCGGCCGATGGTCCCGTCTGTCATGCGGGCGACGTCACCATCCTCGAAGGCACCGACGATGGTGCCGCCGGTCATCAGGAACGTATCGCGATTGTCGCCTTGAGCGAGGGACTGATTAGTGCCGCCAGTCATCACAAAATCATCGATTCCATTGCCCTGGCTGACGGCTCCGGTAATCAACCCGCCTGTGATACGCAGGCGGTCGACGCCAGCGCCTTGGTCCAGTGCACCTTCGAGTGTGCCGGAGTTCATCTCGACGGTGTCGCTGCCCGCGCCGAACGTCACGTTGCCATTGATACGGCCAGTGCCGTTGGCGGGGAACGTCAGGCTGTTATTGCCCGACAGGTCGGTGAGTGCAGCGCTGGTGCCGCTGTCACAGGTGAATGCATCGTTTCCGGGCCCTGCGATCAAGGTGCAAGCGGCGGAAACGGGAGGGCTGACGCCTATCAGCAACGAAGTGGGTACAGCGAGTATCTGCGGCAATGCCTGCAGCAATCGGGCGTAACGATTCATGTTGTATCCCTACCGCATGTTTCGGGAAATCATCCTTGGATCGTTCGCCGGATCTTCAATCAAGCCATCAAGTGAAGTTCATAAACTGCGTGAGACCTGCATCCTAACGAGTTGAATCAACTGCTCCTTCAGCTGCTTAAGGTGTAGACGCGTTTTTCGCCCGTGGTGGTGTTGCTGACGAATGGTCTGTTGAAAAAAGTACTTCAGAGGTGTACTTCCACCGCCAACGGCAAGTGATCCGACAAATGCGTCCAGGGCTTGTGCCCCAGTATTCGCGGCTCATGACTGCTGGCATTGCGCAGATAAATCCGGTCCAGACGCAGCAGCGGAAAGCGTGCCGGATAGGTTTTTGCCGGGCGACCGTGGTGACGTTCGAAGGCTTCATGCAGATAGTCGCGTCGGGCGAGGGCGGTGTTACCTTGCAGCTGCCAGTCGTTGAAGTCGCCGGCGATAATCACCGGCGCATCGTCGGGTAACGATTCGAGTAGTAGGCAGAGGAGCTGGAGCTGTAGTTGGCGATGGCTTTCCAGCAGACTCAAGTGAACGCAGATCGCATGGACTTCAGTGTGCCCCGGCACATCCAGAACGCAATGCAGCAGGCCGCGGCGTTCGGGGCCGGTGATCGAGACGTCGAGGTTGCGGTGTTCGCGGATCGGGTATTTCGATAACAGGGCATTGCCGTGGTGACCGTTGGGGTAAACCGCGTTGCGACCGTAGGCGAAGTCGCTCCACATGCTGTCGGCCAGGAACTCGTATTGTGAGGTCTGTGGCCAATCGTTGTAGCGAGTGGAATGGCGGTCGTGTTCACCGACGACTTCCTGCAGAAACACCAGGTCCGCCGACGTACTGCGTACCGCTTCACGCAGTTCCGGGAGAATGAAACGTCGGTTGAATGCGGTAAAACCCTTGTGGGTGTTGACCGTCAGCACTCTCAGTCGATGAATCGCCAGAGGCGTGTTCAATGGAGATGATCCGACGGCCTGCCACTTGGAGTCACTGGTCACGTTCACTCCTCTGAATCAGGACTGCTTATGTATGCGACTGATACAGCGGCGGGCAGTTCAGTGGGATTTGCGGTAGGTCTTTGTGAAGCAAAAAGATCGCAGCCTCCGGCAGCTCCTACATTGTTCCGCGTACACCTGTAGGAGCTGCCGAAGGTTCGGGCCGCGTTCGGACGATCTTTTGATCTTCAGACGAAGACAATTTCGTAGGGCAACCGTATCCGTTCCAGAAGCACCGGGGGCAGCAGCGGGGCGAGGCCGATGGCCGGCTCGCCGTCGAGCTGGCTCGCGTAGGCGTGGGTGGCGTGGCTTTTGCGCGCGACGGTCCAGGTGTCCAGGCGCACCTTGCGCGCGCGATGCCACGGGATGAGCCCTCGATCACGCGTTGGCCAGTGCCAGGCCCAGACCGGTACTTCGTTGAACGCCGCCCCGACCATGGCAGCGGCCTTGACGCCAGCCCGGCCGACGGCGTCATGGTCGACAATGCCATCCTCGCGCCAGGTGCTGAACACCACATCCCCGGGGCGTAAATAACGGGCAATGAATTGAGTCATCTGAAATTCCCGTTCGGCCAGGGCGTTGTCGGTGAAGCCGCCACGAATCCATTTGAGGCTGTGCATCGGCAGCCCGAGCCGGCGCAAGGCTTCGAGGCTTTCCTGCGGGCGGAACACGCTCAAGCGTTTCTCCGACCACTGTTGCGAGCCCGGATGGCTGGCGCTGCCGTCGGTAATCGAGATTAACTGGAGCGGATGTCCCAGGGCGCTGAGCAACTGCAGCAGGCCGCCGCAGGTCACGACTTCATCGCCAGGGTGTGGGGCAATCACTACAGCGCGTGCGCCGGCGGGGACCAGGGTCTGAGTGCTGATGACAGGAATGTTGTCCAGTTGCGGGGCGCTGTTCCAGATTTGTACGGGTAGGCTGCTTTCACTGATGGAGACCGATTTCATGGCTACGTCCTTGTTCTCGTTGATAGCAATGTGCAGCGCTCCAAACCCTGGATTGCCGCGAGCAGAGTATTGCTCATGTCACGCTATTCGTCGCCTCGCTGTTCCATCCGGTACGTTTTTTTATCCGACCTGCAGCATGTCCCGCAGGAAATCGCCAAAGCCCCCTCGTGCGCGGCTGTCCAGTCGGGCACTGGTGAGCACCTGCGGACGTTGGCTCCAGGCGATAGTCGCCCCGCAGCGTTCGAGTTGCCGAACCAGTTGCACATCTTCGTCGCTGGCCAGCGGTTCGAAACCACCGGCACGCCGGTAAGCCTCGGCACTGATGCCCAGGTTGGCACCATGGATATGCCGATGATCTTCACGGGCCCGGTAATTCTGGTGATAGCGAATTTGCACCGACTCATCGAATGACGCGTGCCACGCATCCACCGTGACCGTGCCGCAGACAGCGTCGGCACCGAGGTCCAGTTGCGCCACCAGCCAGTCCTTGGCGACCCGGCTGTCGGCGTCGGAGCAGGAAATCCAGCGCACTCCCCGATCCAGTAGAAACCGTGCACCCGCGGCGCGCGCCTGGCCGACGTTACGCGCCTCGATCGCCAGGCTGTGCACGGGGTAACTGTCAACAATCTCTGAGGATCGGTCAGTGCAACTGTCGAGCACCACCAGCACCAGGACCGTTTCACCCTCCAGCCGTTCATGGCACGCGGCGCGCAGGGCGGCCCGTATGCACTGCTCGATCAACTCTTCTTCGTTATGCGCAGGGATCAAAATGCCAATCATCGCAAGCCCTCCAGCACGGCCACGGAGCGCGGCTCACGGCTCCAGAGTTCCAGCAGGAAATCGGCCTCCTGATGCAGGACCAGGCGCGGTAAGTGCAACTGTTCGTGAAGCAGGTCATGGACCTGTCGGGCGTTCAGCGGGCAGCCATCGATCGGTGGGCGCCAGTGGCAGGCCAGGAGCTGGCCGTCGGCGGTCAATGATCGGGCGGCGTGTTCGATCAGGCACTTGAGGTCTTCGGCATCCAGGTAATAGCCGACTTCGCTGAGCACGATCAGGTCAAACTGCTCGTTGGGCCAATCCCCCGGCAGACGGCTTTGGCGGACTTCGACATGGTCGAACAGACTCAGGCGAGTGCGAGCCAGCGCCACGGCGGCGGCTGCCGTATCGCAACACAACAGGCGATCGCAGCGAGTGGCCAGATCAGCGCTCAGTTCCCCGTTGGCGCAACCGGGTTCGAAGATTGCGCGGTAGTGCGGTCGGGGCAGCGCGGCCAGCGTTATGGCGCGTTTGCGCTGTTCGTACCAGCGCTGACGGAACGCCCAGGGATCGTCGTTGCCGGCGAACAAACCGTCGAAATAGCGATCCTCGACGCTCATACAAACACCACTTCAAACGGTTGCAGTAACCGGTCCAGCACATACGGTGCCAGCACCGGTGGCAAGCCGATTTTCGGGTCGCCCTCCAGTTGGCTGGCGAAGGCATGAATGGCGTGACGTTTGCGCGCCACCAGTGCCGGGGTCAACAGAATCTTTCGCGCCCGGTGCCAAGGCACGAAACTGTCTTCGGGGGTTGCCCAGTGCCAGGTCCAGACGGGCAGCTCATGCAGCGCAGCACCGACCCGTTTCGCCGCTTCGACACTGGCACGACCCACAGCCTCGTGATCGCAATGGCCGTCTTCACGCCACGTGGTAAAGACCACATCGTTGGGCCGCAGATGACGTTCGATGAACTCGCACAACTCGGCTTCCCGTGCCGCCACCTGACTGTCGGCGAAACCACCGCGCAGCCATTTCAGGCTGTGCAATGGCAGGCCGAGACGGCGCAAGGCCTGGGCCGATTCCTGCGGGCGGACCACGCTCAGGCGTTCCACCGGCCAGCGCTCGGAACCGGGATGGCTGGCACTGCCATCAGTGACTGAAATCAGTTGCAGCGGCCGGCCGGCCGCAGCGAGCAACTGCAGGAACCCGCCGCAACCCAGCACTTCGTCATCCGGATGGGGGGCGATGATCACGGCGCGCGAGCCTTCCGGCACCAGCGTCAGGATGTCGGTCACCGGTAATTGGGCCAGATGGCTAGAGGTTTGCCATAAATGCAGAGGCGTTCCCTGGCCGACAATAGGGTTGGTTCTCATAACATCCATGTCTCCGTCAGAACCTGTTGCCCAAGCGCGGCGAGATCCCGTTCGGCGTGGCTTTGGCGCAGGAATACCGGCAGGTCGGCGATCAGGCGGGCGAACTGCCGATCTCTGCAATAGGGGCCGGCGCCGAGGGCATGGCCGACGTGCAGCATGACCTGTTCGGCGGCGTGTTCCACCACCGCCCGGGCGCGCCGGGCCAGCAGTTCGGCGTCGTCCAGCGGAGCGGCGTCGATCATCAATGCGCTGACCCGCAATACCTCCGCGGCAGCATGCAGCGCACTGTCGACCGCGCCCAGGTGGGCGAGGGCGTGGGGTTCTTCATGTTGAGCGCAATGGCTGCGCAGGCGTTCGGCGATGCTCTGTGCCGCGCCGTACCAGCAAGCGGCAATGCCGATTCCGCCTTGCCAGAAGCCGGGACGTTGCAGGTAATCGCCAGGGTTGCCAATGGCTTGTGCTTCGGCACCTTCGAACAGCACCTCAACGCTGCCAGTGGCACCCATTCCGACGGCTTGCCAGCCCTGATCCGTAACGGTCACGCCGGGTTGGTCCAGCGCCACCGCAACCAATTGCTGCCGGTCGTGATGGTCCCATGCCGTGAGCAACGCGTGACTCAACACCGAAGCTCCTGAACACCAGGCCTTGCGCCCATTCAACACAACCATCTGACCTTGCGGCCTGACTTGCACGCGCGCTTGCGGTGGTTCTGCGGCCCACATGCCCCACGTGCTGGAAGGCGTCGGTGAACCGCCGAGTTGCTGGATGAT
>NZ_JBBWCB010000226.1:0-5680 GCF_039888995.1 Pseudomonas rossensis
GGCTGTCGAGAAACACCATACGGAAATGGGTCAGAGCGCCCGAAGCTACTCAGCCGGCGTACCAGCGGTGCGCAGCCTTCAACAAACTCAGTCCATTTCACGAGACGCTGGAGCAGGCGCTCAAGGCCGATTCGTTTCGGGCAAAGCACAACCGCAGGAGCGCCACAGCACTCTTTGAGCAGATCAAGGCCGAGGGTTACGACGGCGGCTACAGCCAGCTCACAGCGTTTGTACGCTCGTGGCGAGGTGAGCAAGGCAAGTCTTTGCGCTCCTTTGTACCGTTGACGTTCGCACTCGCAGAGGCCTTTCAGTTTGACTGGAGCGAAGAAGGTCTTCTGATTGGCGGCCTGTTCCGACGCATCCAGGTGTCCCACATGAAGCTGCATATTGGACGGGGCCATGTCACGGACTTGGTTAAGCCCTCGGTATCCTGGAACATGGCGGCGACGCTCGAGAGCGGTGCCGGCAGAGACTGCGGAACATGCATGGAAAAAGTTCTTGTTATGCCACCAGCTGGTGGCGCGTCGTTATGACATCAGTCGGGAGGCACAGGACGCGTACGCGCTGCAGTCACAAAAGCGGACCGCGGCTGGCGTGAAGGTACGTGATGCCGATGTGTTTGCCAGGCTGGTCGTCGACGAGGCCGGGAAGACCCTCAAACAGGCGGAAAAGGAGGTCAAGCGTTGCGTCAACACCCTCAAGCTGTCGGCCGAGGAGGCCAGGCGCAATGCCGGGGAGGTGGTGCCTTTTGACGCTTATGAAGGTTCCGAATCGCGTCAGGGCTGGTTTTCCCGTGAACCTCTGGGTCTTATTGTTGCGATCACGCCGTACAACGATCCGTTGAACCTGGTGGCGCATAAACTCGGACCGGCCATTGCGGGCGGTAACGCGGTGATTCTCAAACCATCCGAACTCGCGCCATTGTCGGCGCTTAAACTGGTGTCTTATCTGGTCGCAGCAGGCTTGCCTGAATCAGTGGTTACAGTGGCCACCGGCGACGCGGAACTGGGCAAGGCATTGGTCGCCGCGCGTGAGGTGCGGATGATTTCCTTCACCGGCGGGTTCGTCACCGCTGAGCAGATCGCCCGCACGGCTGGGTTGAAGAAGCTGGCTATGGATCTGGGCGGCAATGCACCGGTAATCGTCATGGACGATTGCGACCTTGAGGCGGCTGTCGAGAGTTGTGTGTCCGGAGCGTTTTGGGCCGCGGGGCAGAACTGCGTAGGCACCCAGCGCTTGCTGATTCAGGCGTCGATTTATGAAGCGTTCCGAGAGCGTTTTGTCAGTCAAACCCGTGCGCTTGTGGTCGGCAATCCATTACGGGCCGACACCGATATCGGCCCCATGATTACTGCGCAAGCCGCGCAGAATGCCGAGCAAGTGGTGAACGAGGCCTTGCAAGAGGGCGCCACGTTGCTCTGCGGCCATCGGCGTGAAGGATCGTGCTATGCCGCCACCGTATTGGAAAATGTCGATCACGCCAGTCGACTCTGGCGCAATGAAGTCTTCGCTCCGGTGGTGGTATTGCAGTGCTTTGAGTCTTTCGACGAAGCCATCGATTTGGCCAATGAACCCGAATACAGCCTGCATGCGGGGATCTTCACCAATGATCTGGCAACGGCGATGAGCGCCGCACGAAGGATCGAAGCCGGAGGGGTAATGATCAACGACTCTTCCGACTACCGCTTCGATGCGATGCCGTTTGGCGGTTCGAAGTACGGTAGCCTCGGCCGGGAAGGCGTGCGATTTGCCTATGAGGAAATGACTCAGCCCAAGGTGGTGTGCTTGAACACGTTGCGCTAGTCGATGCGCGGCAACTGTATCGGGTCGTATGGCGTTGGGTCGGTTTTGTCACCTCCCCAATGCGTTATTGGTTCGGTTACAGCGATCCGGAGATGGAAGAAGCACTTTACGAGACCACGATCCTGCGCCAGTTCTCGGGGCTGCATCTGGATCGAATTCCCGATGAAACCACGATCCTCAACTTCCGGCGCCTACTGGAGAAACATGAGTTGGCGGGCGGGATTTTGCAGGTTATCAATGGCAATCTGGGTGATCGTGGTTTGCTGCTGCGTCACGGCACGGTTATCGATGCGACGATCATTCATGCGCCGAGTTGGACCAAGAACAAGGACGGTAAACGCGACCCTGAAATGCATCAGACGAAGAAAGGAAACCAATATTTCTTCGGGATGAAAGCGCACATCGGCGTCGACGCCGAATCCGGCTTGGTGCATCGCAGCAAATGTAGCGGACGTGACACAGGTCGATCAGTTACTGCACGGCGAGGAAACTTACGTGTGCGGGGATGCGGGTTACACCGGAGTGGACAAACGCCCAGAGCATCAGGAGCGCAAGATGATCTGGTCGATAGCCGCTCGACCCAGCAGCTATAAAAAGCACGCAAAAAGAGTTGATCGGGCGCATGCGACGCAAGATCGAACACGCGAAAGCGCAGGTCCGGGCCAAGGTTGAACATCCGTTTCGCGTGATCAAGCGCCAGTTTGGCTAATTTTTTCCTGCCAGCTTTATCATTTTTAGTGACGGTCACAACACCTGTGAGAAGTTCCATCCAGACACATAATTTAACTTATGGGCGATGAACGATGTTGATCAGCGGCTGTAACCCTGGATTTTGAGACCCGTTAGCCAGAAATCAGGTTAGAGTGTTCATCAATGTCTGCTCATAAGGACCCTCCACTCGATTCGCGTAGTCGCGCCAAGCGGTTCCAGCGAACGAACCGGGCAAAAAAACCGTATATCAATCGTTATGTGAAGAATGAATCGTCCGCTGTTTGTTTCTCTAGATGGGCCCAAAGGAGCCGGCAAAACCACACTGTTGGAGGCCGTTACGAAAGTACTGAGGGCAGACAACAAAAAGGTGATCCGACTTTGCGAGAGAAAAAGCGATCCCTTTAGGGGTGAAACAATGACCCTCGTTAACAAACTCGTCAGAAATCCCACCCGGGATTTGGAGTTGGAGGTTTGTGAGCGCTTTGCTGATAGCCGTACATGGATTTCCCACCACGTGCTGGCTAAACAGCCACCAGGCAGCATCATCTTGATCGATCGCTGGTACCCGTCTGATGCCGCATTTCGCCGGATAGTCCCGTTTGCAGAGATTCTACAGTTGAACATTGATCGAAACGTGCGAGTGCCAGACCTGCATGTCGGGGTTGTCACCGCCCCTGATATTTCATGGGCGAGGGCAGCGGCACGACGGCGTGGGCTGAGCAGTACTGTGATCCATAAGCTGGAAGAACATGTCGCTTGTACCAAGGCGTTCGAGCAAGCGATTGCAGATCACGACTGGGTTTTATGCCGTAATGAAGGAACGGTCGAAGACGCAACGATGCAGGTGATTTCTGAGATCTATAGAGTCCTTCGATGCCCCGTAGGCGAAGTTCGCTGCGCCGGTCTTGATGCGGTTGAGATAGACGTAGATGTAGATCGTTAGCAGGATCGAAGGGCTGTTTGTCGCCGCAGCGGTAGCCGGCTGACGCTTTGATCTGGGTGCCTGTCAACGAACTCTGAGCGAAGCTGCCCGGGTGGGTCTTACATGATCAGACGTTTCGAGTGTCGATTGCTGGAGCCGGGGTATTGGGTTGGCTCGAACAGGGATCGGGATTGGTAGCTTGAAGCACCCGGAAGAGAAAACCTAAAATTTGACTAGATTCAAATATCCTTAATAAACAGGTAGAAGCAATCAGTTTTTAAAAAGGCTATGAGCTACCTCTCGTCCTATTCGGCCGTGCTCCTGTAAGGTAATAAAAACTTGCGTAGTAATAATCTAAATAGGGTAAGACTATAGTTGCATCATGTGGCGATAGTTTTGATTTATTTTTCGGGTTTAAAAATCTTTATCCTTAGGTGGCACCACGCCAGAACAACCACTACGCTGATTCCAAGGATTAATTTGGAATGCCCCAATCATAAGGAATTGAGATAAGGATCAGCATATCCACAACCAACAATGGGGGTGGCTATGCCTGCTAAAAGCAGAACTGCATATTTTACTAAACGTGGTAAGCATTTCGGAAATCTTTGGGCTGTCTACAGTACAAAGATGAACCAGGTAATCTTGCTCGGTTCCGATAGGCAACTGGCGCATTGGCTTTTGTATCTTGAATTCTCATGTGACGTAATTAGCTTTCAATTTAATCCCACCTTTAAAGCTGTCAATTCGGACTCCCTAGATCGATTGGATTATCACGTTGAAGTCAATAGGCGTGAAGGCATGGTCGAACTCCATTACTTGAGAGTGACGGGGCGCTCTGAGAATTATGCAGACAAATTGCGTGCCGCCGAAAAGATAAAATATAACTACATCGAATTTAGCGATGAAGATTGGACACCCAAGAAGGGTAAGCTACTTTCGCTTCTTAGGTTGTCGAGTTTTCTCAGCGGTGGTCGTCATACATATATACCTCATGGTCTAGACCAAACTGCGATGGATTATGTGAGTGGCGCTAAAAAGGGTACGCTTCATTCATTTCTTTCGGCTCTAAGCTCGTACGACAAAAGCTTGTCCTTGTTGGTATTCTGTCGAATGCATTCATGCTGCTTGATTGATGTGGATTTTGATTCAAACATCTTTAATAAAGATACTTTGTGGTGGATTTATGAGGCATAAAATTACGCGTGAGCGCATTGCCGATATTGGATTCAATCATGTCGATGCATACGCCTTAGAGCCTGGCGTTAGAAATATATTTATGAGAAATAAACAAGCTATTGAGCTAAAGCTGGATGGGTATACTGGCCCCCAAATACTGAAGCTCACTGGTATGCCAGAATGTGAGTTGTCGAGGTATTTTAAGAGATACACGACCATAGATGAACAAGGCATATTTTGGGGCGAGGCCGCTTTGATTCCCTTCAGTCGTGTCGTTCCCTACACTCGCAAGACGCCCCCTGAAAAGAAACACAGCGAAGCCCAGGGTGGACTCGCCGGTATTTTGACTTACACATTGGCTAAGTATCCTGATATAGCTAGCCGGTTCGAGGAAGAAGTCTTCCGAAAAGACTGGCATTCCGGGCATGGATCGCGATTTGAGAAAAAACATCTGTGCGCTGTTTTTTATGATATCTGCCGATCTTCGGGGGTGACAGAAGAAGAGTGGCCGCTAAATCAGCCTCGGGGAGCCAGAAAAACAATCGGCACATACATCGATAATATTCTCAAAAATGATTTTGCAAGGGCGGCGCTTGTTACCGGTGGCAGGGTTGCGCTGACCCATAGCAAAGTTGGTACCGGCCATGTTCCGTTTATCGAGGATTTTGATGTCTATGACTTAATAGAAATTGACTCTTATCACGCGGACGCGTTTTTTGTGTTAAATGTAAGTGGCGATAAAAGAACAAAAACCAAAAACGTGCTTAGTCGAATCTGGCTTATTGCCGCGGTCTGCAGGCGAAGTAATGCGATTTTAGCAATAAAATTTGTTTTCTCGAGTGAAATAAGATCGCAGGACTTGGTTGATTTAATTTGCGATGCGTATACTGGTAGTTGGGAGCCCCGCAAAAGTCTCACTATCCCGGAATTGAGGTACACCGCAACCGCAGGCATGCCATGCTATTCCGTCCCAGGTCTGCGTCATCATACCTGGGGCGCGGTATGCCTGGACAATGCAATGCAGCATCACGCCGACAAGGTCTATGACCTTGCATTGCATGGGCT
>NZ_JBBWCB010000227.1:0-5606 GCF_039888995.1 Pseudomonas rossensis
TTTGCGACTGCTGCGCAGCCGAACGCAGCCTTCGGCAGCTGCTACAGGGATGTGCGTGAGGGCAGGAGACTTAGTGCGAAGTCCCCTCGGCAAACTCAATCTTGTTCCCCACGTTGTACTTGCCCGAAGGCTTGTTCATCGGAATGCGTTTGATCTCCTTGAGGGTGTTGCTGTCGTAGACGATCAGCGCACCGTCGGTGGCCCAGATGCTCAGCAGCAAGTAGCGGCCGTCACGGGTGAACTCAACGTGAGCGGCGGTTTTTCCGGGCATTGGGCGCAGCGTGTGGGCGATTCCCAGGGTCTGTTTGTCGATCAGGTGGATCGCATCGTTGTCGGGCCCGAAGAACACGTCGCTCCAGGCATACCGTGAATTGACGTGACTGCGCATGAAGAAACCCGGCCCCAGGGTCGGGATTTCCTTGATCAGTTTCCAGGTCTTGAAGTCGATGACCGAGATCAGCCCCTTGCTGATATTCGGCGTGGCGAACACCCACTCACCGTCGCGTTTCCAATAGGTCCCCGAGCCCAAGTGGGGCATACCCGGCAGCGGGATGTCGGTGACCACCTGGCCGCTGTCGAGGTCGATCACCTGACCGCCCTGGGCCTTGCGCGACGTGGCCAGCAGTTGTTTGTAGTCCGGTGAAAAGGAGAAGTCGTCGAGAACATCCCCGGCAGGAATCCGCCGTGGTTTGAAATTCGGTGTGCCAGCCCAGGACAGTTCCCAGACTTCCTTCACGTCCTTGAGCGCCACGATGAAACTGTCCCGCGGCGGGGCGGAGTAGACCGCGCTGACCCGTGACGCGGTACCGTCCTGACCGATCGTGGGAATGGTTTTGACCAGCGACAGATCGCGTGCATCGAGCACTACAAGATTGCCGGGCAAATAGTTACCCACCAGCACCCAGCGTCCATCCTTGCTGACCGCCAGGTTGCGGGTGTTGAGACCGGCGCGGACCTCGGCGATCAGTTTCAGGTTGTGCAAGTCATACAGGCTGATCCAGCCGTCACGGGAGGCGAAGTAGACGAAGCGTCCGTCCGGCGAGAACTTCGGCCCGCCATGCACGGCGAAGTGCGAAGCAAACCGCGCCAGCACCTCAAAGCGGTCACCGTCGAGGATGTCGATGTGATGGTCGCCGGCTTCCACCACCACGAACAGGTTCAGCGGGTCGGCGCCATGCTGGGCCGTGGTGGGCAATTTGCTGAGGTCCGCGAGCATCGAGTGACTGCCGAGAATGTCGTCATTGCTCCAGGTGGGCGGGGTGGCGGGTGGTTGCTGAAGGTAGTCCACCAGCGCGTCGATCTGCGCGGGGCTGAACACGTTGGCATAGCCGGCCATCTGGCTCGCGGGGCGGCCGTTCTGGATCACGCTGCGAATTTCATCGGGTTTGATCCGGCTGAGACTCTCCGGCAACAACGCCGGCCCTGCACCGCCGAGACGGTTAATGCCATGACAACTCTGGCAATGCTGCTGATAGTTTTCCGCCGCTTGTTCAAGTGCCGGAACCGCTGCGCCGGCCTGGGCCGCACTGATCCATAACAGGTGGGCAAGGATCATGCGCCTCATATCGCCACCTTGGCGTGGCGTTGCAGTGCTTGCGCCGGGTAAAGCCGCGCCGGGTATTCCAGTTGTTCTGCGCCAAACAGATCGACCACGGTGCCGATCACCGTCAGTGTCGGAATGCCCGGTGGACAATCCAGCGCCAGGGTTGGCAATTGGTGCAGCTTGCCACGGGCGACGTGCTGGTCGGGACGCGTGCCGTTGCTGATCAGCGCCGCCGGTGTATCGGCCGAGAGCCCGGCTTCGATCAAGCGCTGAGCGATGATCCCCAGGTTCGACAAGCCCATGTAAAACACCAACGTCTGGCTACTGTCGGCAAGGCTGCTCCAGGGCAGTGACAACTCGCCATCGCGTTGCAAATGGCCGGTGATGAACCGGCAGGAATTGACCAGGTCGCGGTGGGTCAACGGTATGCCCGCGTAGGCGCTGCAGCCGGACGCGGCGGTAATGCCCGGTACTACCTGGCAGTCGATGCCGCGTTGCAGCAGGTACTCCAGCTCCTCGGCACCACGACCAAAAATGAACGGGTCGCCGCCCTTGAGCCGGACCACGCGCTGCCCTTGATCGGCGAGGTCAGCCAGCAGTTCGTTGATCTGTTCCTGGGGCAGGCTGTGGCAGCCGCTGGCCTTGCCGACGTAATGGCGGGCGCAGGTCAGGGGAATCAAGGTCAGCAGTTCGGGGCTGATCAGCCGGTCGTACACCACGGCGTCGGCCTGCATCAACAGGCTCCAGGCGCGCAGGGTCAGTAGGCGTGGATCGCCGGGGCCGGCGCCGACCAGGGCAACTTCGCCCGGTCGGAACGGGGACTCAAGTGTGGCCGGTATAGCAATCGATGGAGGCATGGGACGTCCTTGGTGCTTCATCAGGTTGGCCGGCCCCAGCCTTTGTCAGGTGGTTGGCCGGACGGGCTATTCAGTGGGTGATGCAAGGGATGGTGGGTAATGGCGGCACACCGATTTCGTCATCGCTGAGGTGGCAGCCGGGGTCCTGACCCCACAAATCACCCTCGGCCCAAGCACGCGTGCGGGTGTTGCCGTTGCAGATGGGCAACCAGCGGCATTCAGCACAACGACCGCCGACGACCCGGGGATGCTCGCGCAGGCGCAACAGCAGGGCATCCGGCTGATCCAGCCACAACGTGCGGAACGATGTGCGCCGGACATTGCCCACCGAGTGCTGCCACCAGTAGGTGTCCGGGTGCACTTCGCCGGTGTTGTCGATGTTGGCAATGCCGCTGCCCGAGGCGTTGCCGCCCCAGGCGCGGAGCATGAGTTCCAGGCGTAGGTAATGCTCGGGAAGACGCAGGCCTGCCCATTGCAACAGGAGAATGGCGTCGGCATCGTTGTTGCCACTGACAAAATCGCTGTCGCGTCCCTGTTGGATGTCTTCCCAGGCCCGCTCAAAGATCAACGTCATGGCCTCGCGGCTCATCTGCTGGTGCGCGTCGAGTTTGCGACTGCGTTTACCGCGACCGCTGTAGTTGAGGTGCGACAGATAAAACTTTTGCACGTCGTGCTCGCGCATCAGCGCCAGTAACTGAGGCAATTGCGGATGGTTCTCCTGGGTCAGGGTGGTGCGCAGCCCGACGCGAATGCCTTGTTCGCGACAGAGCCGGATCGCCTCCATGGAACGGGCGAAGCTGCCCTTGAGTTGGCGGAAGGCGTCATGGGTGGCTTCCAGACCATCGATGCTGATCCCGACGTAGTCGAAGTTCGCCGCGCTGATCTGCGCGATGTTCTGCTCATCGATCAGCGTGCCGTTGGTGGACAAGGCCACAAAGAAACCCTTGGTCCGGGCGTAGGCACTGAGCACAAACAAATCCTCGCGCAACAGCGGTTCGCCACCGGAAAGAATCAACACCTTGACGCCGGCATCGTGCAGGTCGTCGATCACGGTCAGCGCGGCGGCCGTATCCAGTTCGTCGCGAAAGACACTGTCGGCCGAGGTGGCGTAGCAGTGTTTGCAGGTCAGGTTGCAGCGCCTGAGCAGGTTCCAGATCACCACCGGCGCCCGATTACTGCCCGGTGGACTGGTTCTTGGCGCAGGGGCCTGGCCGGCCAGTGCACGCAGGTATTGGCTGATCCTCAACATGCCACTCTCCTTGAGTCAGGGTGTGTTCAGCGCGAAGCAATAGGCAAACGCAAGCCTGATGCCCGTAGCAGCTGTCGAGCTTGCGAGGCTGCGTTCGGCTGCGAAGCAGTCGTGAAATCAGGCGATACGGTGTTTCAGATAAACCTCGCACACAGGTTTTACGACTGCTTCGCAGCCGAACGCAGCCTCGCAAGCTCGACAGCTGCTACAAGGTAGGCGTTGAACTGACCGGAATTAAACGCAAGCCGGTTTTTTTCAGGATGCGGCTGCTCACCAGCATCTCGTTGGCCCCACAGGCGTCGCCCAGCAAGTAGCGCAGGTGCTCGCGGTAGCTGTTGATTTCATCGCTGCTGCGGCCATGAACCATGGCGAACAGGTTGTAGCGCCAGTCGACACGGCGTGGACGGCGATAGCAGTGGCTGACGAAGGATTGCGCGCCGATCAGCGCACCGAGGCGCGGCATGTCGGTGTCGCGAACATCCCAGACCGTCATGCCGTTGTGGCGATAGCCCAGTCGGTAGTGATTGGGCACGGCGGCGATCCGCCGAATCGCGCCCTCGGCTTGCAAGCGCTTGAGCAGATCCAGGGTGGCTTCGATGTTCAGCCCCAGCTGTTCGGCGAGCCACGCCCACGGGTCGTCCAGCAGCGGCAGACCGGCCTGGGTCAACACGATCAGGCGCTGGACGAGGGTGTCTTCAGGCCGGGAAATACAGACCGACATGGTAGGTCTCCTCTTTGGGCAGGTTGAGCAGCGGCAATCCGGTCAGGGTTTCGATGTGGTGCAGGGTCTCGGTCAGGTCAAGTTCAGTTGCGCAGGCGAGCACGAACCACATGTTCCAGGCGTGTTCGCGT
Source organism: Pseudomonas rossensis (assembly GCF_039888995.1). NCBI lineage: Bacteria > Pseudomonadati > Pseudomonadota > Gammaproteobacteria > Pseudomonadales > Pseudomonadaceae > Pseudomonas > Pseudomonas rossensis. The sequence goes on from NZ_JBBWCB010000227.1 coordinate 4,502, forward strand.
CGGTAGTTGTGCGCCACTTCCGGCAGGCCATGCAGTTGCTCGGCGACGTCTTCAAAACGTTCTTCCGGCACCGCCAGCGCGGCGAGGGTGAAGGCGCCGCCCAGCCGTTCAATGTCGAACATCGGGCCGAAGCGTGTGAGCACGCCGTCATCGAGCAGGGCATGCAGTCGTTCGAGCAGTTCAGTGCTGCTGCTCTCCAGTTCGGCAGCCAATACCCGCCAGGGGTGGCGCACCAGCGGCAGGCCCAGTTGCAAGCGGTTGATCAGCCGGCGGTCGAGGTCATCCATGGGTCGGTGCTCCTGTGCGCGAGGGCGCAAAGCGTCCGCCGCACTGCTTGAAGACCTGGGTGCTGAACAGCAATTGATGGGGCAGGTCGCTCAGCAGATGCTCTTCCAGCAACGCCTGAATCTGCGCCTCCACCTGCTCACGTTGACGCCCGTGCACCATGCAAAACAGGTTGTACCGCCACTGCGGCAAGCGCCGGGGCCGCTGATAGCAAAGGTTAATGCCGGGCGCTCGCCCCAGGCGCTGGCCGACTTCGTCGATCAGCGCATCGGGAATATCCAGCACCAGCATGGCGTTGGCGGTAAAGCCCAGCGCGCGATGGTGCAGCACCAGGCCAACGCGACGAAACAGCCCTTGCTCGCTCCACTGACGCATTTGTTCAAGCACCCGGGTTTCGTCAGTGTTTATCCGTTCGGCGAGTTCCTGATAGGGGCGCGCTACCAGCGGCAACCCGCCTTCGAGGTGCCGGCGTAGCGCCAGCGCTTGTTTGGCGCTCAATCCAGATGTCATGAGTTTTCTCCCAGGGCAAAGCCCAGGTCGATGCGGTAGGCGGTCAACATCGGCAGGTCCAGCGGCATGAGGCCGGTGTCGTTCTCCAGTTCCTTGAGCACACGGTCGATGTGTTGGCGATCAGGGGCGGTCAGCACAAACCACAGGTTATAGAAATGCTCCCGTGCGTAGTTGTGATTGACCTCCGGGTACTGACTGACGCGATCGGCCACCTGTTGCAGGCAATCGGCGGGCACGGCGAGGGCGGCGAGGGTGCTGGCCCCGGCGCGGCTGTGTTCGAACACCGGGCCAATGCGGGAGAGGGTGCCGG
>NZ_JBBWCB010000228.1:0-5527 GCF_039888995.1 Pseudomonas rossensis
TTGTTGTCATTGCAACTCCTCCAACCAATACGCCTGACGACTCAACTACGGGAAAGATTCAGTGCAGAGGGTCGACGCTACCTATTAGCCACTAGTCTGTCCAGCGGCTGCTTATGGCCGTTTTTGGCCCGTCGCGAGAGGTAAGAAACCCAAAGCGGACATTCTTCAGGTACAACACGCTCATCAACAACCCAAGAGCGCCTTTCAGTCTGATTGGCTCGATACCGATGCGTTTGCTGGGAACGAGGTTTCGCGGTTTACTGCCGTTTAAGATTTGCCTGAACCAATAGCCGGACGACCGATACACGACGCATCCCATAACGTCATGATTTGCGTCACCGCGTCATCTATCTGTTTGAGGGGCACACCGTCTCGGGCCAGTACCGAAATCCCCAACAGAAAGCTGTCAAACACCGTGGCCAATGCCTCGGGCACGACCGTGGTTGGCAGCTCCCCGGATGCGATAGCGCGTTCGACACACTCCACCATCCTGGCACGGTTCAAGGATCTGGCGTCAGCCAGCGGCTGCGAGATGGCTTTGCTCTCATCCGTGCAGGCACTCAACAGACCCAGCGCCACCAAGCACCCTGCGGGGTGGTCGGGCTCACACTGCATTTTCGCGGAGCGCCGCAGCGTGAGTTCGATCGACTCTCTCGGGGAGAGCGCGGTGTCAAACAGGCTATCGGTCACCCGGCCGTGGGTGTTCAGATAACGTTCCATCACCTCATTGAACAGCGCCTGCTTTGAGCCGAATGCAGCGTAGAAGCTGGGTGCGGTGATGCCGCCGCCGATATTTGCCTTGAGCTGGCTGAGTGATGTTGCGTCATAGCCATGCTCCCAGAACAAATGCATCGCCTGAGTAATCGCCACGCCACGGTCAAAGGTGCGTGGACGTCCCATCTGTGCCATGTGAACCTCCTCTCGATCAATTAAATACTAATCGATATATAAGTCGTTGACTAGATGGCGGCACACCTCCATATTATACCGATCGGTATATATGTGAGGTGACAAATGACTACAGATGAGCGACAGAGCGGAAAGCTTCCGCTTGGGGCATTACTTGCACTGGCCATGACGGGTTTCATTTGCATTGTCACCGAGACCTTGCCAGCGGGCTTGCTGCCCGAAATTGGCAGTGGCCTGGGTGTCTCTGCGTCTCTGGCCGGACAGATGGTGACAGTCTATGCGTTGGGGTCGTTGCTGGCGGCAATCCCGCTGACCATTGCCACGCAAAGCTGGCGCCGCAGAACGGTACTGCTGGTGACCATTGTCGGCTTCCTGGCATTCAACTCCCTCACGGCGCTGTCTTCCGATTACTGGCTGACGCTGATTGCACGGTTTTTCGCTGGGGTTTCAGCGGGGCTGGCCTGGAGCCTTATCGCGGGCTATGCACGGCGCATGGTCGCCCCACATATGCAGGGGCGCGCATTGGCGGTGGCGATGGTGGGTACGCCCATCGCGTTGTCGTTGGGTGTGCCGATGGGAACCTGGCTGGGTGGATTCATGGGCTGGCGCATGGCCTTTGGATTGATGTCCGGCATGACCCTGGTATTGATCGTTTGGGTGCTGATCAAAGTGCCGGATTACCCAGGCCAATCATCCTCACAGCGCATGCCGTTACGTCTGGTGTTTTTCACCCCAGGCGTCCGCTCGGTATTGGCTGTCGTCTTCACCTGGATGCTGGCCCACAACATTCTTTACACCTATGTCGCGCCCTTCGTTTCCAAGGCTGGGCTGAACAGTGACGTCGATTTGGTATTGCTCACATTTGGTGTCGCGGCGCTTGCCAGCATCTGGCTCACGGGCCGACTGGTTGACCGGCACCTGCGAACAACCGTGCTGGCCAGCCTTGCAACATTCGCAGCGGTTTCGATTTTCATCGGAGTGTTCTCAGGCTCCGCCGCGGCCATTTACGTGGGTGTCTTCATTTGGGGGCTGACCTTTGGTGGCGCGGCCACCCTGCTGCAAACAGCACTCGCCGACGCCGCAGGTAAGGGCTCTGACGTTGCGCTCTCCATGAACGTAGTGGTCTGGAACAGCGCTATTGCCGGCGGTGGACTGCTGGGTGGCGTGTTACTCGGCCAATGGGGAACGAGTGCATTTCCGGGCGTGTTGCTGGCGTTGCTATTGATCAGCCTGGCCATTGCATTTCGGGCACGGGCGCATGGTTTTCCGCAAGGTCAACGGCACACCACCCAGGCGATCCACAGTCATTGATCGGGGGATAGCACGCCTTCGCATGGTCGTAATTTTCAGTCATAACTTGATGGATAAATAAAATGAAAAAGCGCATTAGATTGGCCCTCGCCGCAGTCGCAATCACCCTGGCTTTGCCATGCTTGGCTCAAGCGGCAGAGTTTCCTGTTCCAGCGGGATTCAAGAGTGAATTCAAAACCATAGACGGCGTCAGGCTACACTATGTGAAGGGCGGTTCCGGGCCTTTGGTTTACCTGGTCCACGGATTTGGTCAAGCCTGGTATGAGTGGCACAGCTTGATGCCCGAACTCGCGAAGACTCACACCGTAGTTGCGGTGGATTTACCGGGCCTGGGCGAGTCGGAACCGCCCAAGACCAGTTACACCGGCACTGACGTCTCGAAATATCTGTTCACCCTCGCGACACAGCTAAGCGGCAATCAGCCGTTTGATCTGGTTGCGCATGACATCGGTATCTGGAACACCTATCCAATGGCAGTAACGCACCAAAGCCAGATAAGGAAACTGGTGTACATGGAGGCACCGATTCCCGACAAGCGCATGTACGATTTCCCGGCATTCTCACCACAGGGTGAGTCACTGGTCTGGCATTTCAGCTTCTTTGCCGCTGGCAACCAATTGGCCGAAAAGTTGATCACAGGGCATGAAAAGTTTTTCCTCTCGCACTTCATAAAAGAACACGCGACCAACAAGGATGCCTTTACGCCTAAGCTGCTCGATCTTTACGCCAAGTCATACGCCAAGCCCCATACGCTGAACGCGTCGTTCGAATACTACCGAGCGCTTAATCAATCGATCACTGAAAACGTCGAGCTGTCGAAGATTTCCTTGAACATGCCCGTGCTGGCAATCGGCGGTGGAGGGCACGGCGGAATGGGGCAATTTCAAGTGGATCAGATGAAACAGTACGCGACCAATGTACAAGGCCAAGTCTTGCCCAATTGTGGGCACTGGTTGCCGGAGGAGTGCTCCGCTGAATTGAATCCTCTGGTGGTCAAATTCTTGAATAACTGACGGATGCTCTTGATGCGTAAGGTGGCTGCTATTTGAGGCGCGGCAGCCACCGGTGTGAACCGTGGTCGGGGCTTGGCAAATGTCCGCTTTTGGTTTCTGCCTATCGCCACCGTCAGCTATGGATCGTTTCTTACCTCTCGCGACGGGCCAAAAACGGCCAGGAGCGGTCATTCGGGTTAGACGCTATCCGGAATAACGTTAGTCCCTGACGTTAAATCTGCTCAATAACGCGGCACCATCCGTGACATCAAGAACCTGATCGATCGCAGTGATTTTCTGAGTCGCGTGGCCGAGCTGAGAGTCGGCGTTGCTGTACGCAACCTCTGCCTCATTATGGAGTGCATAGGCCATGTGGGCCGCGATGCGGACGCTCATTGGCTGCCGGGAGAGGTCGATGCCGAACTGGTCGCCACTGTCGTGCTGCGCCTGGTTGTCGAGAACAATAGCAAGTTCGTGCGCAGCAGAAAGCGAGCTGGGGAAAACATCGGGCGCTACTGCCTGGAACCCTACGGGATGAAGCGGCTGGGGTCGGGCAATTACGAGCTGGCCACACCCATTGGAGCGACGAAGAGCGGGATAAGGCTGTTCACGATCGGCCGGCAAAAATCTGCCAAGAAGCCGATATGCGCAATTGCTTCATCGAGGCTGACGCTTGAGAAGTGAGCGCTTTACTAAGCCCGTGTTAGATAGCTACCTTGTCGGAAAGCTGAATTAAAAGCTGTCTGGACGCTTTCAATCAACTGTTCCTCTAACAGCGTTGTGGCTGATGGTAGCTTGCTGGGTGCTCGATGCAAAACGATCTCGATCTCGGGCAATTGAGGAAAATCATCCTCGACCCCGAAGATCCGCCACTCAACCGGAACCATGCTCTGGGCCATTACAGTCACTGCTAAACCTCCGTTTACAGCGATTGTTCCTCCAGCAAAGCTCCGACTGGAATAGGCAATTCGCCAAGGCCGTCCATGGGCGTTAAGAGCAGCTATGGCATGCTCACGGAACACACACCCTTCGGGGAAAAACGCCAGCGGAACCGGCTCCATGCTCTGAGCCATATGTTGGCGCGAACCTACCCAGACTAACCGTTCTTTGCGCAAAATCTTTCCGCAGCTTCGATTTGGCTGTCGCGTGATCAGAGCCACGTCAAGATCTCCCGCCTCAAGTAGGTCAAGCAGCTCCCCACTCAAAGCCCCAGTTACTTCAAGCTGCACTCGTGGGTAAGCATGTGCAAAACGGGTCAACACAGAAGGTAAAAAAAACTGAGCGTAATCATCAGGTATGCCTAGTCTGAGGTGCCCCTCAGTGTATGGCTTTCCAACGGCCGCAAAGGCGCTTTCATTTAGATGGATCATACGACGCGCATAACCGAGAAGTATCTCACCGTCTTCCGTCAACCTTATTTGCCGATTATCCCGTTGAATCAACTGTTTGCCCATCTGCTCTTCAAGCTTTTGCAACTGCATGCTTACTGCTGACTGAGTACGGCATAAAAAGTGAGCAGCACGCGTAAAACCTCCACTGTCGACAATGGCTATAAAAGCCTGGAGCAGGTTCAAATCAAGGTTTTTCAATCACTTACCTCTCACTATCACGTTTCATGATCGATACCATAATAATATTTCATTTGTTTATAGCCAACAAGCATTTTATGTTGCTCCTAGCTTCCAATCGCCCCATCAATAAAAACGAGAAACATTATGAAAATTGGATTTGTTGGTTTAGGAACAATGGGACTTCCCGCGGCTCGGAACATTCAGGCTTTAGGTTTTGACTTGGTTGTATATGACCTGCGGAGGGAAGTGGCAGAGTCTTTATTAGCCAATGGTGCTGTGTGGGCTGACAGCCCTCGAGAAGTGATTGAGAATGTGGATGTCGTAGTTAGCATGGTCTTCGGACCAGTGCAAATTGATCAAGTCGTACGTGGTGCCGGCGGTTTTTTTGAAGCCGATATTACTGGCAAATACTGGATCGACCTGACAACCAGCAGTCCGTTTATGATGCGCAAGCTCGCCGACGAGTTCGTCGCGCGGGGTGGATTTCCTATTGATGCACCCGTTACCGGGTCAGTTGATTCCTCCATACGTGGTGACATGATTTTGTTTGTAGGTGGGCAGGATGCTCATATCGAAAAAACGCGTCCTGTTCTTGAAGCAATGGGTGTAATTCGAAAAGTTGGCCGCTATGGCAACGGTTACGTCGCTAAGCTGGTTAACAACCAGCTTTGGAAAATCCACGCTGCCGCTATAGGCGAAGCTATGGTGGCCGCTAAGGTTGCAGGTTTGGAGCCAGAGGTATGG
>NZ_JBBWCB010000229.1:0-5298 GCF_039888995.1 Pseudomonas rossensis
CGGTACAGCTGATAAGTTTAAACTGAATCAGCCGGTACAAGGTGCAGTAGCATTCGGCAAGTATTGGTACGAAACAGATATTGGTGGTGTTCAGACCTCGGAGCCGGTGGTCAAGTCGTTTGCATTAATACAAGTTTCGATTACTGTGACCGATTGCCTGCACCTGCACCGTAACAAAAGCAAGGGTCGAATCTGTCAGGGGAGAGTGATCTCCCTTGGCAGATGTCGTTATGTGTCGCAGCGACATTAGCGAATTAACGCACAACAGCGCTCGGATTTTCCGCTTTGCATGCAGGATTATTCCTACATTCAGGGTGGGGCTCGGTAACTATTCTGTCGGACGCTTTCTGGGGGGAGATCTTTATATCCTGTCGGAGAAGTCATTTTTGCGGTGTCGTCTTTTGTCAGGTAAACCCAATGTCTCGTATTTCGTGTTCGGTTCGCGGTGGCGCAGCCGCTTGTTTACTCAGTTCCGTAGTTTTAGTTTCTTCCAATGCTTTCGCTGCAATACTTCCACCCGGTAACAGCGCCATAGTCAACAATGCATCTCCCCTTGAGAACTGGGGTGTTTCCAATGGCGGAACGCTTACCATCGATGGGGGGCAGGCTCTTACAATCAGCGCACAACGTGCAAATGTCGTTTTCAATGGTGGCCAGAGCCTTCGCATAGATGCCAATACCTCGGCCTTGAATCTCTCGAGGGCTACAGTCGACAGCGCTGCCGGAAGGGGGGCAATTCAGCTGATCGATAGTTCTGCCACTATCGACTTCAGCACGATCACCAGCACCAATAGTTTTGGGCTTTTGTTAGGACGCAACATCAACACCCCTGCCTCATCAAGCGCCACGGTCACCGGTGGAAGTGTAATCACCGGTGCTCCAGGCGGCGTCAATGCCGTTGGTTTTGCGGTGTTGAAGATTGAAAACTCCACAGTCCGCGGCACAGGAGCAACCAGCTATGGCGTTCAGTTAGGCGGGGCAACGCTTTCCTCGACGGGCAGCACCATTTCCGGCGTGCAAGATGGCTTGCAAATCATTACCGACAATACCGGTGTCAACGCCAGCACGGTAACACTCAACAATACCCGCGTGACGGGCGGAACGGGTTCGGCAATCGTTCTGGGTTCGTCCGGGGCCGCCGGCGCAGTCGCCAACATCAATGTTCTCGGCAGCACTGAACTGATTGGCGGCAACGGTACGTTGTTGCAAGCGACAAATCGTTCTACTGCCAATCTTACCGTCGACGCCAGTGCCTTGAAGGGTAATGTGATTGTCGACACCGGCAGTACCGTCGCGCTGTCGATGCAAAACGCAGCGTCTATCGAAGGCAATCTTCAAAACGTTACGCGGGTAAATCTCGATTCCCGCAGCGTACTGAACGGCAATGTGCTGGCAGTTGCAGGCACGGGTGCCACGGTCGACCTGAACCACGGCTCTGCGATCAACGGCAATGTCGAAAATGTCGCCAGCCTGTCGCTGAACAATGCGAGCAGCATGACTGGGGATGTAAATACGGATACCGGCAGCTCGTGGGTAAATCTCGACTCCCACAGCATATTGAACGGCAATGTGCTGGCAGTTGCAGGCACGGGTGCCACGGTCAACCTGAACAACGGCTCTACGATCAACGGCAATGTTGAAAATGTCGCCAGCCTGTCGCTGAACAATGCGAGCAGCATGACCGGGGACGTCAACACGGATACCAATGGCAGCGTGCTGCTGGACAACAGTTCGGTACTGACCGGCCAGATCAACAATTCCGGCAACCTCAATATCAACAACGCAGCGCAGTGGGTGATGACCGGCGACAGTAACGTGCAACGACTTGCCCTGAATGACGGCGTGGTTCGCATGGGTACCAACGAGCAGTTCCAGCAACTGAACGTGGGTGATCTTTCCGGTAAGGGTACGTTTGTGATGGGCAGCGATCTGGGCAACGGTGACACCGATTTCCTGAACGTCACCGGCAACGCGAGCGGGCAACATCAACTGCAGATCACCGCTACCGGTACGACACCTGTCACGGCCGAAGCGGTGAAGGTCGGTAATATCGCCGCTGGCGACGCGAGCTTCTCGCTGGGCGGTCGTGAAACCGTGGACGCAGGTACGTTTGTGTACCGATTGGCCAAGGAAGGTCAGGGTTTGTACCTGAACCCGGACAAGGAAACCGTCAGTACTTCAAGTAATACTGCGTTGGCCCTGGCCGGGAGTGCGCGCAGTGTGCTGAATGCTGAAGGGGCCATGCTCAGCGACCAATTGGGAGACCGAAGCCTGAGCGTCCGACCGGAAGCATCGATGCGCTCGATGAACGACAGCTCGGTGAAAAACCTCAGCAACAGTGTCTGGGTTCGCACTTATGGCAACCAGTACAACGTTGGTAACGCCTATGGTGATGGCTACACCCAGAATCAGACCGGAATTACTGGTGGTGCCGACACAACAGTGGATCTTGTTGGCAGGTCGTGGGTGCTGGGCGGATTTGTCGGAACAAGCCATACCAAAATGGATCTCAAATACGGCTCCAGCGCCACTGTCGACAGCCTGAATGCCGGTGTTTACGGCAGCACGTTCGATGTTGAAAGCGGTGTATTCGTCAATCTCATGGCCAAAATCAACCAGTTCGACAACAAAGCCAAAGTGACCATGAGTGATGGCACCCGGGCCAAGGGTGACTACAAGGCCTTGGGCGCCAGTGGATCGGTGGCCGTAGGCAAGCATATCCGTCTCAAGGATGATTATTTTGTCGAGCCTCAAGTACAGGTCTCGACGGGGGTCATCCAAAGCGAGAGCTACAGGCTCGACAATGGTCTCGAAGTCAAAGCCGATACCATGCGTTCCTTTCAAGGCAAGGTGGGTGTTCGTGGTGGGCGTGTCATCACTCTCGACAACGGCAGCCTGCTGGAGCCGAGCCTGTCCACAGCGGTCAATCATGAGTTTGTGAAAACCAACGAGGTCAAGATCAACGACGACAGCTTCGATGATGATCGCGCCAGCAGCTCTATCGAATATGGCGCCGGCTTGAAGTGGACACCGGCGCAACGCAACTGGCAGGTTTCCGGCCAGGTGGGTGGCAGCAAAGGTACAACGGTTAGTCAGGATTGGAGCGGTAGCTTGAGGCTGAGTTACTTCTTCTAATAGAGGGAGTGTCTTGCGGTCATTCAACACAAAAATGCCCCGAATGTTTCGGGGCATTTTTGTACCTGTTGTGCTGACGCAGTGCGTCAAGTCAACGTGAGCCAGGCAGAACCCAGTAGCAGCAGTGCCATTGCCTGATTAAAACGCTGGATGGCTTTTGCCGAGCCAAGCCATCTGGTTGCTCCCTTTCCCAACAATGCCCAAACACCCAGACACGGCAGCGAGACCAGGAAAAATGCCAGCGACAGGCAGACAATTTGCAACTGTCGATTATCGCCGGATCCGGCAAATACACCGACCACGGCAAAGGCCATCATCCAGGTCTTGGGATTGACCAGTTGTAAGCCAGCGGCCGCCCATAATCCAAACCTTTGCTTGTGTCCTTCATCAACATCGAAGGTCGTGACCGGTGTATGGAATATTTGCCAGGCTAAATAGCTAAGCCAGGCGATTCCGCTCCATTTCATCAGCGATTGCACCCGTGGTAGTCCGGCAAGTGACTGACCAACACCGCTGCCTACTAACAACACAATCAATGCCGCACTGGCGCAGGCGCCAAAAATGATCGGCAATGCGGCTTTGAAACCGTACCTCGCGCTATTACTCAGCACCAGAATATTGGTCGGCCCCGGCGTGATGGAGGCGACGAAAGCGAACAGCAAAAATGGCAACAGCGTTGGAAAGGTGGACAACATGGCATCGGACTCCTTGAATGATCTCAGGAGCCGATCCTCACAAAGTCCGGGTCATGCGTCTGGAAGATTTGAGCAGCGCTTGCGATACAGCGCCGGCGTCAAACCATAAGCGCGGACGAACCAGCGCCCTAGATGACTCTGATCGGCAAACCCCAGTTCCATCGCCACCGTCGCCGGTTGCTCGCCACGGGCCAGCTTTCGCCGGGCGGTCGCCAGGCGCAATTGCACGAGGTAGGCGTGGGGTGCCATGCCATAAGCGGCCTTGAAGGCGCGGGTCAGGCGGAAGCGGTCAACGCCTGTTGCGACAGCCAGTTGGTCGAGGCCGATGTCGTATTGAGCGTTGGCGTGCAGGTACTCCCGTGCCTTCTGCGCCACCAGCGGCAGGCGCGGATCCTCGCCATACCGGGCGCGCCAGTGCAGATGACTGGTCAGGCGTTCGAGCAAACCGTCGAGGGCGGTCTGGCGGACGATTTTCAGCTCACCGTGATGCAGGGTTTGAAACGCCAGGCTGGTGGCGTGGGCGAGCCGCGAGTCGCTGGCCAGGGTGTTGGCGAAACTCAATTGACTGTTGTCGGGGGCATTTTCGAAGACTGCACTGAGTTCACGTTTCAGCCACTGCGGGTCGAGGTACAGCATGCGGTAGGTGAAACCGTCTTCGGTCGGCGCTTCACCGTCGTGGATGTCACCCGGCTCGAGCAGAAACACCTTGCCCGGCGTGCTTTGGTGCTTTGCTCGCCGACAGTGAAACTGCTGAACCCCTTGTTCGGTGACGCCCACCAGATAGCTGTCATGCCAGTGCGGGTCGTAGGCATGTCCTTCGAAATGCGCGCGCAGGGTCTCGATGCCGGTGTCGGCGTCCTGGGCCAGGTCGATCCAGTTGTGAGTCGTCATGCTGCACCTGTGAGACGGTTAGCCGACTTATTTAACGCCTGCGCCGAGGGCGATGACTAGAACGTTTGTGCAGGGATCAGTTGAACAGTCCCGCCGCGATGTTGATCGAGAACCCGAGAATGGCCGTGTTGAACAGAAAGCCGATCAGCGACTGCGCCAGGACAATCTTGCGCAAATCCCGAGTTGCCACGCCGACATCGGACGTCTGTACCGCCGCACTGATGGTGAACGAGAAATACAGAAAGTCCCAGTAATTGGGGGTTTCCAGCCCTTCTGCAAAGCGCAGCGCCAAGTCCTTACCGTCCCAGGTGTAGAACAGACGGGCGTAGTGCACGCTGAAAATCACCCCGATCAGCAGCCATGAACCGATCACGGTCAATGCAGTAAAGCCGTAGTGCAACAGTTTGCGGGTCGTTTCCAGGTCCCTGCTGCCGGCCAGTTCAAAGGCGATGGTCGCCAGGCTCGCCACCGCGGCGATGCATACAACAAACAGCACCACCCCGGCGTTTTCGTCTTCGACCTCGGCAATGCGCTGCACGTCCGGCGCTTTGGCGCGCGCGGTGAGCCAGAGCATCAG
>NZ_JBBWCB010000230.1:0-5210 GCF_039888995.1 Pseudomonas rossensis
AGCATGTCCAGCGGTGGGGTCGGTGGACGCTGGCCGACCGAGCTTTCCATGCCGCCGATCCAGAATGGATAGCCAGGGTTTTTCAGGCTGCCGTCGGCATTGCGGTTGGCTTCACTGCGATCCACCAGGGCCAGGGAACCGAAGGCTTGAGCGTCATCATCGCCACCAGCCAGCAGGGTTTCGCCGATTTTCGGCACGACCGCGACTTTGCCCGGCATCGGTGCCATGGCTTTGCCGGGCAGCGGCACTACGGCTGGAATCGGTGTACCGGCAACGATCTCGCCATCGGGCAAGGCCCGGGCGCCTGCAGCCGGTTTACCGCTGCGCAGCGCATAAGGTTCGCTGTGATAACCGTCGGAGCCCTGCTGGGAAACCTCGAGTTTGGTGCCTACTTCAAAGACGTCATGCACCCGCCACATGCTCCACATGCCTTGGGCAAAGTGCGGATAGAAGTGGCAGTGATAAATCGCATCGCCCGCGACCCGGTTGCGGTTGCCCGAACCGCCGTTGGCGATTTCGTAGGTATAGCCGGCGCCCGGACCGATGCCTTGGGCGTCCACATAGTCGGAGTTGTCGTCGTTGGGGTTGAACAACCACTGGTGCCCGTGCAGGTGGAAGATGTGCTGTTCGTGGCCGTTGTGGGTATTGCGGAATTTGATGAAGTCACCGATGTAGCTGTGGTTGACGTTGGACGGCTCGGACGGATACAGCGCCATGGTCGCCTTGACCCCGATCTGATCGGCGCTCGGCGTTTCACCGGGACGAATATTTTCCAGGCCGGCGTTGGCCGGCACGTCCACCAGCATCGCCACATCGCCGACGGTGTGCGAGCTGAGGAAGAATTCTTCATAGGCGCACGACAGGCAATCGTGCATCGGCCCGACACCCAAACGGTTGGCGACCACTTCGGCGCCCATGCCGCCGGAGCCATAGTTGATCATGAACGAGTCGCGCGTCGGCTCCAGCACGTGGGCCATCACCGGGTCCGCCCAGTAAGCGGGGAACGCCTGGGTTGCGGCGGTTTCATCCTGGAACTGCGAGGCGAAATCGCGGAACGGTTCCAGACGATTCGGGATCGCCGGGTTGCGTTTGCCGATGGCTTCCAGCGGATAGGTCGACGGCGGGAAGCTGCCGTCGGCGTTGCTGCCCATCACGATCGCGTCGGTCTCGCTGGAAATGATTTCATTGCCGTCGACCATGTTGATGATCGGCGTGCCGGCCTTGCCTTCACGGATCCACGGTTCACGCTGCGGATAGCGCGCCTGGTAATCGACAATCGGTTGGCCGGCCGGGGTGCGGCCGACGCTGGCCAGGCGCATCTCTTCTTCGGTCACGGTGTTGCGATAGGTGCGGCCGCCCTTGGGCACCACGACCACTTGGCCGAACAGTCCGTTGGCCACGTTGCCCGCATCCCCTTCACCCCCGAAGGTCGCGCCGCGGCTGCTGGCGGCAAACGCCCCTTCGCGCTCGGCGTACAGAGTGTAGGAACGGGTAGCGCCGGGGGGAATCAAGGTATTGGCGTTGCGCCCGGTATAGGACGCAATGTCGTCGATGCTGTTGACCGCTTGCATGCCATTGACCTGGAAGCCGACGTGGCGGTCGGCGACCTGTTCATCGACCTTGAATTCGTCTTCGTTGCCGATGGCGACTTCGCCCTCAATCCCACCTTCTTCCTCCTCCCCGCTTTCGTGGCTGCCGGGGTTGGCCTGGTAGGCGAGCAGGTTCTGCAGGTTGATGGTCAGGCAATCACCGGCGGCGACACGCAGCACCAGCGGACGCGGACGCTTGTCGGGCCGCAGCGAAACCTTACCCGGCACCGCCGCCCCGCCCTGGGCCAGGGACATCTCGTGGTCATCGACCACATCGCGGCGCAGGGCGAACATCATGCCGTTGACGTTCTGTGCACCGAGGCGGTTGAACATCAGCGGCTGATCCAGCGCCACGACGTTGGCTACCAGATTGCGCTCGCAACGCACGGCTGCCTCAGCCAGCTCGATGCCCAGCATCGACGTCCCCAACAACAGCAATTTGAACAGGGACGGGGCGTAGGGTATGCCGGTCATGATCACGGGCCTCGCTGTGGATGCTCACAGGGAATACTTCTCGACAAATTCTCTTGAGCAATCCGCATGCCATAAATAATTTAGTTATTTTTCAATCAGTTATATGAACGACTTAATAACTTGGGGGATATTCCCCACCCAATCCCCCCATTCGGGCTGAAGATAACGTCCCCCAAAACGCACACCCAGTAGCAGCTGCCGAGCCTGCGTGCGGCTCTGTAGCAGCTGCCGAGCCTGCGAGGCTGCGTTCGGCTGCGAAGCAGTCGTGAGATCCGGCAACGCGGTGTTTCAGGAAAACCTCACGCTCAGGTTTTACGACGGCTGCGTCCGAACGCGGCCCGCGCCGAACGCAGCCTCGCAAGCTCGACAGCTGCTACAGGGCGATTGCGGTCTTCGGTCGGCGGTACGGATCGCGTTGCCCCACATATGGGGGAATCCCCCAATCACAGCGGTGCATCCGCGGCCAGGCCTTGCAAACGTCGGTATTGGCGCAAGACACCGGGCACGTAACGCTGGGTTTCGGCGAACGGCGGGATCACCCCGCCTCGGCTGAGCACCGCTTGCGGCCCGGCGTTGTACGCCGCCACGGCGAGGCTGATGTCGTTGTCGAACAGGGTCATCAGGCGCTTCAGGTATTTGGCGCCACCCTGAATGTTGGCTTTCGGGTCGTAGACATTCTTCACCCCCAACTCCCGGGCGGTGTCAGGCATCAATTGCATCAACCCTCCAGCCCCCTTGGGTGACCGGGCACCAGAGTCGTAGGCGGACTCGGCCTGAATCACGGCATGCAACAGCGCCGCCGGTAACTGATTGGCCGTGGCAGCCGCCGAAACCAGCTCGGCATAGGGCTGCCGGGCAATCATCTGCGGTTGTTGATCCATGCTGACCCGGGCGGATTCTGACTCGTGAATCACCCGTTCATAGGTGCGGCCGGGACGGTGGACATTGGACAGAACGTAGCTGCCCTTGGCGTCCACGGAAACGAACACATCGGCCTGTACGACGCCGGTCAACACGAGCAGACCGAGCAGTCCTGTGGTGAGTGTTTTCATTTTTTTGCCTCCCCTGCCCGGCCCCGAAAAATGGGGCTAATGCCCCAATGGCCGGTAGTAAACCAGCCATACGCAAGCACTGTGCCGGATGCGCGCAGGCCCGTAATTCAGGGGTTGCAGAAGAATGTCCGGGCATGTGCATGGCAATTGCATAAGCCTTCACGGCGACCCTTCTGCCGACTGTGTGAGGTCATCATGAATCAGCGTTTGCGTTCCACCCCGCGTACTCAACACGGGTTCACCCTGCTCGAGCTGTTGGTGGTGTTGGTGGTGCTGGGGCTGTTGGCCGGCATCGTCGCGCCGAAGTATTTCGCCCAACTGGGCCGCTCCGAAGTGAAGGTGGCCAAGGCGCAAATAGAAGGCCTGGGCAAAGCATTGGATCTGTACCGTCTGGAGGTCGGTCATTACCCGTCGACCGAACAGGGTTTGCAGGCGCTGGTCACCGCGCCCAGCGATGAAACCCGCTGGACCGGCCCTTACTTGCAGAAAAAACTCCCGCAGGATCCGTGGGGCCGCAACTACACCTATCGCCACCCCGGCGAAAACGGCGAATACGACTTGTTGTCCATGGGCAAGGACGGACAACCCGGCGGCGAAGGCGAAAACGCCGAAGTCACCAGCTGGCAATAACGGGAGTGGCGACCATGCGATTTCATCTCAAAGCCGTTGGCAAGGCCGGCGTCGTCTCGATGACCGTCGAGGCGCTCGGCCACAGCGAAGCCCGGCGTATCGTTGAAGACCAGGGCTACCGCGTGATCAGCCTGTACGCCGAGCGTCACTGGCGTGCGTTGCGCGTCAGGCAGCGCGAAACCTTCAACCTGGTGCTGTTCAGCCAGGAACTGACCACGTTGCTCAATGCGGGCCTGCCGCTGATCGATGCGCTGGAAAGCCTGGCGGAAAAAGAGAACGCGCCCCAGGCCCGCAAGACCTTGAGCGAACTGGTGCGCCTGCTTTATGAAGGCAAATCGTTCTCCCAGGCACTTGGCCAGTTGTCAGCGGTTTTCCCTCCGCTCTACGTAGCGCTGGTGCAGTCCAGCGAGAAGACCGGCGCCGTGGGCGATGCCCTGGGCCGCTATGTCAGCTATCGCCAGCGCATGGACGAGGTTCGGCAAAAAATCGTCAGCGCTTCGATCTACCCGATGCTGTTGCTGGTGGTGGGCGGTGGCGTGGTGTTGTTTCTGATGGGCTACGTGGTGCCGCGCTTCAGCCTGGTGTTCGAAGGGCTGGGCTCGAACCTGCCGTGGCTGTCGCAGATCCTGATGAGCAGCGGGATGTTCCTGCACGCCCATCAGGGCGAATTCTTCGGCACATTGCTGGCAATCATCGTCGCCCTCACCTTCCTCCAGCGCCAACCGGCCTTTCGTCGGGGCCTGGACCGTGTGATCGAAAAACTCCCGGCGGTCCATCAACGCATCTTCATGTACGAACTGGCTCGCTTCTACCGCTCGCTGGGGATTCTGCTGCAAGGCGGCATTCCCCTCGTCACCGCCATGGGCATGGTTCGCGGCCTGCTCACCGTCGCCTCCCGCGCGCGCCTGGACCAGGCCTGCGAACGGGTGCGCGAGGGGCAGTCGCTGTCGACCGCCATGGAACTCAATCACCTCGTGACTCCAGTGTCCCTGCGCTTGCTGCGTGCCGGTGAGCAGTCCGGCAACCTGGGGCAAATGATGGAGCGCAGCGCCGACTTCTACGACGAAGAAATCAGCCGCTGGATCGAATGGTTCGTGCGGCTGTTCGAACCCTTGCTCATGACCTTCATCGGCCTGCTGATCGGGGTGATCGTGATCCTGATGTACATCCCGATTTTCGAGCTGGCCTCGAGTATTCACTGAGCCCTGGAACAGGGTCGAGATGGACGTTTTAGAGCTCATCGACGTTACAGCTGAATAAATCGGTGCGTTGAGGTGTTTACCCACTGAATCAGGCAGCAAGTTGCATTCATCAACGCTCCAACCTGAATAAGAAGACGGAGAACGATATGCACATGAAAAAACTTTTGCTCGCAGTAGCTATTGGCGCAGTTCTGTCGGCATCCACCGTTCTGATCCCGGACAGCCTGTCCGGTATGTCGAGCGCTCAAGCCAAAGACGGAGGC
>NZ_JBBWCB010000024.1:0-55812 GCF_039888995.1 Pseudomonas rossensis
GTTTAAACCTGTACAATATTGTTTTTTGGTATAACTTTTAGCGTTCTCGTTCTGACAGCTTGGCCTATTGTTAATCACAGAGCCTGCCCGATACCAAAGATCCCTGCTTATAAAAATAGACTAGTGATCAGGGTAAAACGCTACGCGAGGAAGTAGTCATGCACATATTGCTGACCGGCGGTACTGGTTTGATAGGACGTCAACTCTGCCGCCTCTGGTTGAGTCAGGGTCATCGCCTGACGGTCTGGAGTCGCAAGCCTGAAAAAGTCGCGAAAATCTGCGGTGCCCAAGTGCGCGCAGTGGCCCGCCTCGAGGACATCGGCCAGGAGCCGGTGGATGCGATTATCAACCTCGCAGGTGCACCGATTGCCGACCGCCCCTGGACAACCAGACGCAAAGCGCTGTTGTGGAGCAGCCGCATCACCCTGACCGAAACCCTGCTGGCCTGGCTCGAAACCCGTGAACAAAAACCGCAGGTGTTGATTTCGGGGTCTGCGGTCGGTTGGTACGGTGACGGGGGCGAGCGGGAATTGACCGAGACGTCTCCACCGGTCATCGATGATTTCGCCAGCCAGTTGTGCATCGCCTGGGAAGAAACCGCCCAGCGTGCCGAAGGCTTGGGCATTCGCGTGATCTTCATTCGTACCGGGCTGGTGTTGTCGGCCGAGGGCGGCTTTTTGTCGCGGCTGTTGCTGCCGTTCAAAGTGGGGCTGGGCGGGCCTATCGGCAATGGCCGGCAGTGGATGCCGTGGATCCATATCAACGATCAAATCGCCCTGATTGATTTTCTTCTGCATCAGGAAGACACCAGTGGTCCTTATAATGCCTGCGCGCCCAAGCCGGTGCGCAACCGCGAATTTGCCAAGACGTTGGGCAGCGTGCTGCACCGCCCGACGTTCATGCCCATGCCGGCCCTGGCGTTAAAGGTGTGTCTGGGCGAGTTGTCATTGCTGTTGCTGGGTGGCCAGAAGGCCGTACCGGCTCGCTTGCTGGAAGCGGGTTTCACTTTCCAGTTCACTGATTTGCGCGCGGCTCTGGACGACCTTTCCAGCCGCCTTTGAAATAGGACGTTGCATGACCGATCACGCATTGCTTCTGGTCAATCTGGGCTCACCGGCCTCCACCTCGGTGGCGGATGTGCGCAGTTACCTCAACCAATTTCTGATGGACCCGTATGTGATCGACCTGCCATGGCCGGTGCGACGTTTGCTGGTGTCGCTGATCCTGTTCAAGCGCCCGGAGCAGTCTGCCCACGCCTACGCCTCGATCTGGTGGGAGGAGGGCTCGCCATTGGTGGTGCTCAGCCGTCGCCTGCAACAGGCCATGACTGCCCAGTGGACCCACGGCCCGGTGGAACTGGCGATGCGCTACGGTGAGCCGTCGATTGAGTCGAAATTGGTGCAGCTGGCCGCCCAGGGCCACAAAAAAATCACTCTCGCGCCGCTTTATCCACAGTTCGCTGACAGCACCGTGACGACGGTGATCGAAGAAGCCAAACGAGTGGTGCGCGAGAAGAAGCTCGACGTACAGTTCTCGATTCTCCAGCCGTTCTACGATCAGCCGGAATACCTCGATGCGTTGGTCGCCAGTGCCAAGCCTTATTTGGAGCAGGATCACGATCACCTGCTGCTGAGTTTTCACGGTTTGCCGGAAAGGCACCTGACCAAGCTCGATCCGACCGGGCAGCATTGCTTCAAGAATGAAGACTGCTGCAAGAGCGCTTCCCCCGAAGTGTTGGCCACCTGTTACCGCGCCCAGTGCCTGCGCACCGCGTTCGAGTTTGCTAAGCGCATGGGCTTGGCAGACGGCAAGTGGTCGGTGTCGTTCCAGTCGCGTCTGGGGCGAGCCAAATGGATCGAACCCTACACCGAAGCGCGCCTCGATGAGTTGGCTGGGATGGGTGTGAAGAAGGTGCTGGTAATGTGCCCGGCGTTCGTTGCCGATTGCATCGAGACACTGGAAGAGATCGGTGATCGTGGCAAAGAGCTGTTCCGCGAGGCGGGGGGAGAGGAGTTGGTGCTGGTGCCATGTCTTAACGACGATCCGCAGTGGGCGCGGGCGTTGAGCACCTTGTGTGAAAGGGCGCCGCTGGCGCTTTAAAAGCATCGCGAGCAAGCTCGCTCCCACATTTGATCTTCTGTGAACACACTTTTTGTGAGCAACATAGATCAATGTGGGAGCGAGCTTGCTCGCGATAGCTATCTAACTGGCAGCTAAGTCCTCAAGCCGTTACAACAACGACTCATTCGCCTTCTTGTGCTTCCAGCTGTCATTACCCGGCAGCAACAGGTTCAGCGCAATCGCCGTCACCGCGCACAGCGCAATGCCTTTAAGGCCGAAGTCGTCCGGCCCGGTGCCGGTGCCGACTAATACGCCGCCAATCCCGAACACCAGGGTCACCGAGACAATCACCAGATTGCGCGCTTCGCCCAGGTCGATCTTGTGGCGAATCAGCGTGTTCATGCCCACCGCCGCGATCGAACCGAACAACAGGCACAGAATCCCGCCCATCACCGGCACCGGAATGCTTTGCAGCAGCGCGCCGAACTTGCCGACGAACGCCAGGCTGATGGCGAATATCGCCGCCCAGGTCATGATCTTAGGGTTGTAGTTCTTGGTCAGCATCACCGCGCCCGTCACTTCGGCATAGGTGGTGTTGGGTGGACCGCCAAACAGGCCGGCTGCGGTGGTGGCAATGCCATCGCCGAGCAGGGTGCGGTGCAGGCCGGGTTTCTTCAGGTAATCGCGACCGGTCACGCTACCGACAGCGATCACGCCGCCGATGTGCTCGATGGCCGGGGCCAGGGCCACCGGAACGATGAACAGAATCGCCTGCCAGTTGAATTCCGGCGCGGTGAAGTGCGGGATCGCAAACCACGGTGCGGCGGCGATTTTCGCGGTATCAACGACGCCGAAGTAGAACGCCATCGCAAAACCCACCAGCACACCCGAGATGATTGGCACCAGGCGGAAAATGCCTTTACCGAACACCGCGACGATCAGGGTGGTCAGCAGCGCGGGCATCGAGATCAGCATTGCCGTCTGATAATGAATCAGTTCGGTGCCGTCGCCAGCCTTGCCCATCGCCATGTTGGCGGCGATTGGTGCCATGGCCAGGCCGATGGAGATGATCACCGGGCCAATCACCACTGGTGGCAGCAGACGGTCAATGAAACCGGTGCCTTTGATCTTCACCGCAAGGCCGAGGAAGGTGTAGACGAAACCGGCCGCCATCACGCCGCCCATGGTCGCCGCGAGACCGAATTGGCCCTTGGCGAGGATGATCGGGGTGATGAAGGCAAAACTCGATGCCAGGAATACCGGCACCTGACGCCCGGTGACGATCTGGAACAGAATCGTCCCCAGGCCGGCGGTGAACAGCGCCACGTTCGGGTCGAGACCGGTAATCAGCGGCATCAACACCAGGGCGCCGAAGGCCACGAACAGCATCTGCGCACCCGACAGCACCGTGCGCCAGAGCGGATCGTTGAACTCATCCTGCATGCTCAAGCGTCCTTCTGCTTGGTGCCGAAGATCTTGTCGCCGGCATCGCCCAGGCCTGGGATGATGTAACCGTGTTCATTGAGTTTCTCGTCAATGGAAGCGGTGTAGATCATCACGTCCGGGTGAGCTTTCCCTACAGCAGCGATGCCTTCAGGGGCCGCCACCAGCACCATCGCGCGGATGTCCCGGCAACCGGCCTTTTTCAGCAGGTCGATGGTCGCGACCATGGAGCTGCCGGTGGCGAGCATCGGGTCGATGATCATCGCCAGGCGTTCGTTGATTTCCGGAACGAGTTTTTCCAGGTAGGTGTGGGCCTGCAAGGTTTGCTCGTTGCGGGCCACACCGACGGCGCTGACTTTGGCGCCCGGGATCAGGCTCAGCACGCCTTCGAGCATGCCGATGCCGGCGCGCAGGATCGGTACTACAGTAATTTTCTTGCCGGCGATTTTCTCGACCGACACAGTGCCGCACCAACCTTCGATATCGTAGGATTCCAGCGGCAGGTCTTTGGTGGCTTCATAGGTCAGCAGGGCACCGACTTCTTGAGCGAGCTCACGGAAATTCTTCGTGCTGATGTCGGCGCGACGCATAAGGCCGAGTTTATGACGGATCAGCGGATGGCGGATCTCGAGGATGGGCATGGGAAAGGCTCCGGCGGCGGGCAAAAAAACCGGCCTAGATTAATCTATCCGAGGGTGTTGTCCTATAGACATACAGTACGTTAGTCCACAAACGCTTGATCTGGCCTCGCTTGATGCGTACCTTTGCCCGCTTTTCCCGAATCCGTCACCCCTGGAGAGCGCCATGTCTGCTGATCTCGAGCATATCCGTCAAATCATGCGAGAGGCTGACTGCCTGTACACCGAAGCTGAAGTCGAGGCGGCCATCGCCCGCGTCGGTGCACACATCAACGACCAGCTGGCTGAAAGCAATCCGGTGGTGTTCTGCGTGATGAATGGCGGGCTGATTTTCTCCGGCAAGCTGCTGACCTATCTGAACTTCCCGCTGGAAGCGTCCTACCTGCACGCCACCCGTTATCGCAACGAAACCAGCGGCGGCGATCTGTTCTGGAAAGCCAAGCCGGAAGTCTCATTCCTCGACCGCGACGTGCTGATCATCGACGACATCCTCGATGAAGGTCACACCCTGGGCGCGATCATCGACTATTGCAAACACGCCGGCGCCCGCGCTGTGCATACCGCTGTGCTGATCGACAAGGACCACGATCGCAAGGCTCGCCCGGACCTGAAAGCCGATTTCGTCGGCCTGCCATGCATCGACCGTTACATCTTCGGTTACGGCATGGACTACAAAGGCTACTGGCGTAACGCCAACGGGATTTTTGCTGTTAAAGGCATGTAAGACCGCAGCGCCCCAAAAGATCGCAGCCTGCGGCAGCTCCTACATGATCGAATTCACCCGTAGATTATCGGGTGTATCCGGTTCTCTGTAGGAGCTGCCGAAGGCTGCGATCTTTTGCTTTTAAACCCATGCTAGAGTGCTCGGCCTCGCCCTCCGGAGCCTGTCATGAGCCTTTTGATCCGCAGCTGCGCCGCCCTGTTGCTGACCGTCAGCCTGCCTCTGGCTGCCGCCCCGGCACCGATGCACGCGCAGTTCCTGCCCCCCGATGACCTGACCCTGCGTGACGCGGAGCCCGAGCAGCAACAGCTGTTGCAGGTCACCGAGTACTCGGTGGTGGTCGGCAGTCAACGCCAGTCCAACCAGCAGCCGATTCCGGTGACCTCACCCTTGCTGATCCGTCTCAAGGGCAAATCCTTGAACAAGGGCGCGACCATCAACCAGGTGCTGGTCAATTTCGATGGCGAAAGCAAAAGCCTGAAAAAGCCGATCTACGACGACAAAAGCAAAACCCTGACGCTGTTTTACCCGATGGCCCAGTACCGGGTGGTGATCGACTTGTTACGCAATGACACGGTGTATTGCCAGTTCCTCAGCTATGCCAACGGCCATGTCTGGGCCGATCTGCACACCGGCAGCGTTCGTCCGCGTTGAGCCCGGTGGCAAGGGAGGGGTAAACTGCCCGCCCGTGAAATGTCTGCGAGCTGGAGTCGGCAATGCGTAAAGATAAGAAGCAAGTGATTGGTGACGAGATCGGCGATGAGCAGATCAAGCTGTTCCTCGATTTCGAACCGGTCGACGCCACGTCGCCGTCGCTGCACAAACTGATCAAGGCCTATCGCGGCCTGCGCATCGATGACTTCGGGCGATTTCTGACGTTCTTCGTCGAAGCCGGTCTGGATCTGGACGGCAAGGATGAGCACGGCAATGACTTCGTCGCCCTGATCAAGGATCAGCGCAACGCGGCCGAGTACATCGAACTGATCGAAAAGGCTCGCGGTTAAGATCAACAGATCGCAGCCTCGCTGCGCTCGACAGCTCCTACAAATGGTTCGCTTGCACCTGTAGGAGCTGTCGAGCGTAGCGAGGCTGCGATCTTTTAAAGGCACAAAAAAACGCCCCGCTCTCAATGAGAACGGGGCGTTTTTTATGCGGCCGAATCAAGCGTAGCTTTCGGTCTCGTTGCTGGCTTCAACCAGTTCCAGCGCGACGTTGTTCTGCACATTGATCTTGCGATACAGCGCAGCGTCGGTTTCCAGAACCTTTTCCCGAGCCGGGAAGATTTCCGCGAGCTTGGCAGCCCATTCACCAGAAGTTTTGTTCGGGAAGCATTTCTCGATCAGTTCAAGCATGATCGAAACAGTCACCGACGCACCTGGCGAAGCGCCGAGCAGGGCAGCAAGAGTCCCGTCCTTGGCCGCGACCAGTTCGGTACCGAACTGCAGAACGCCGCCCTTTTTCGGGTCTTTCTTGATGATCTGCACGCGTTGGCCGGCCACTTCCAGGCGCCAGTCTTCGGCTTTCGCTTCAGGGTAGAAGCGACGCAGCGAGTCCAGACGCTGTTCCATCGACTGCATCACTTCGCTGACCAGGTACTTGGTCAGGTCCATGTTGTTTTTGGCCACAGCCAGCATCGGGCCGATGTTGCCGGCGCGAACCGACATCGGCAGGTCCATGAAGGAGCCGTGCTTGAGGAACTTGGTGGTGAAACCGGCGTAAGGTCCGAACAACAGGGACTTCTTGCCATCGACGACGCGGGTGTCCAGGTGCGGCACCGACATCGGTGGCGACCCCACGGCCGCCTGGCTGTAAACCTTGGCCTGGTGGTGTTTGACCACTTCGGGGTTGTCGCAACGCAGCCACTGGCCACTGATCGGGAAGCCGCCGAAGCCTTTGCTTTCTTCGATGCCCGAAGCTTGCAGCAGCGGCAGTGCCGCGCCGCCAGCACCGAGGAACACGAATTTCGCGTCGACGTCACGGGAGTTACCGCTGTTGACGTCCTTGATGCTGACGGTCCAGCCGTTGCCGTTACGCTTGAGGCCGGTCACGCGCTTGCAGTACTTGACCTGGGCATCGGGTGCGCAGGTCAGGTGCTTGAGCAGTTGATTGGTCAGGGCGCCGAAGTTGACGTCGGTGCCGTTCATGACGCGGGTGGCGGCGACGACTTCGTCGGCCGGCCGGCCAGGCATCATCAGCGGCATCCACTCGGCCATGGTGGCCTTGTCTTCGGTGTATTCCATGTCCGAGAAGGCGTGGTGCTTGCTCAGCGTCTTGAAGCGTTCCTTGAGGAAGGAAACGCCATCGTCGCTCTGGACGAAGCTCAGGTGCGGCACCGGGCTGATGAACGTCTTGCACGAGCCGAAGGTGCTTTTCTTGGTCAGGTAGGACCAGAACTGCTTCGACACCTCGAACTGGGTGTTGATGTGCACGGCTTTCTTGATGTCGACGGTGCCGTCGGCGGCCTGCGGCGTGTAGTTGAGCTCACACAGCCCGGCGTGACCGGTACCGGCGTTGTTCCACGGGTTCGAACTCTCCGCGGCACCGGAATCCATCAGCTCGACGACTTCCAGCTTGATCGCGGGGTCGAGCTCTTTGAGCAGTACAGCGAGGGTGGCACTCATGATGCCGGCCCCAACCAGTACTACGTCGACTGCTTCGTTATGCGCCATTTAACGCGTCTCCAAAATCTGCAGCACCAAATTGTCGGCATGGCTGCCAGGCGTTCAGGGGCGTGTCAGTGATGCCCCAGGTACCCATGGCAGTATCGCCATGTCCGAATCTTCGCAATTTTTCGCAACTTCGACGGACGCTACCGGCCGGGTCTAAAAGAGTTACATGAACTCACTTCAACGCGCGGCTGGCAATTCGACTTATGGTCGATACATCCGTTTGTGCAACCAAATCCGTAGAGGACAGGCTTCAGGCTCCGGTGTTCGAGGCGTACTCGGTCCTGTGTCGTTGGGCTGTTTCAGACGCTAATGGTGCATATTCAGACGCAAAACTATTCATTTGCTCGCCACACTCTTGTGAAGTTGTGAAAACCCGTTTTTTTCACGCTCTTTTGAAGACGTGAACCTCAAAAAAGGGCTGCCCCAGCCTGGCACCGTGCCCGGATGGATTGCCGCCATGGGATACATGACAGGCAAAACGGGCAAACAGCTCAGTGACCGAGCGTAATGACAGCTCTGCAGATTCGCGAAAAGTGGGGGTTTTGCTCAAGGAACAGCAAGCGCGCCAGCTTCACTCGATCTGTGTGGGCGGCTCTCTGTGGGCGGTGCGGGGTGTCAATACAAGCGCATTGACGATGCTGCGAGGCCCGATCAGGAGACGTCCTTATAATCGGGGGGAGATTGTAGCGAAGAAACGCAGGGAAATGGTCGTGTTTAATGACTTTTATTAGGTGTTCGGTCAGGTGGTCAACAGTTGCTGAGCCCGCGCACGTGGCTGGCGCTGGCTGACACGGGCGCTAGGGGGCAGGGGGTGGTGCAACCAGTTGAGACGGATTTCTTCGATTTCGACCCAGCCGTCGCCCATCGGCTGGAGGCTGCACTGTTTGAATGCCTGGCAGTGGCCGTTGCGGTCGAGCAGGGCGAAGCAGCGATGCAAAGGACGTGGAGCGAACAGCGAGATGAGATATCGCATGGCGAAGTACCGTGTGGGGTGACTGCTGTAAAGGTTGCCAGCGAGCCGTGACGTGCACGTGTATGGGGGGTGACAGATGTGTGACAGGAACCGCGGTGTCAGAGATTTCAGTATTCACTGTGAGGTGCTAGTTACCCGCAGTGGCGCACCGCTATACTGCGGGCCTGTTTGTGCCTGATTCTGGAGAGAAGAGCATGTTGCAACGCCTGTTGTTCGGTTTGATCACTGTGACCAGTTTGACGCTGGTCGGCTGCGCCCACAGCCCGCAACAACTGAATCCGGAACCCAAGCTGACGACTCAGCTGGCACCGGTCGGCCATGGTCAGCCGGTGGTGGTGCGAGTGGTGGATGGTCGTCCGTCGCCGACCCTGGGCACCCGTGGTGGCCTGTACCCTGAGACCAGCGCGATTACCGTGCAGGGCGCGCAGATTCTGCCGAAGTTGCAGGCTCAGGCTGAGGCGGCCGTGCGGTTGCTGGGCTTTACCCCAACCTCCAATGCGCTGAACGCTCCGCAGTTGACCGTGACCCTGGCGGAGCTGAAGTATCAGTCGCCTAAAGAAGGCATGTATGTGACTGAGGCCACCATTGGCGCGACCTTCCGCTCCGATGTACAGAATGCCAATCGTCGTTACAGCGGTCGTTATGGTGCGTCCCTGGATCAGCGTTTTGGTATGGCGCCGAATCAGGAAACCAATACCAAGCTGGTCAGCGATGTGCTGAGCGATGCGTTGACGCGTCTGTTCAAGGATCCGACGATTGGTCAGATTCTCGGCGAATAAACGTTCGCTGAATTCAAAAAAGCCCGGTGCCAGCAATGGTCCCGGGCTTTTTCATGCTGCCTCGGAGTAAAAATCCAGAACACTCACGCCCGTCAGCAAATCCGTCTCCGGCAAATCCGCATGTTGATGCCCACCCAATGCGCAATACACCAGCCAGTGGCGGTCCTGAACGTTGAAGGCGAGGCTGCCAACGAGGTTTTGTTGTTCGTCGCTTTGGGCAACGAGGTAGAGGCGATCCTGGTTTTCGGCGTGCAACATGACGGTTTCCGTGTCGGTTTCGAGGGGCGCCAGACTGGCGTATTCAGATGACGGCGCCGTGACACAGGACAGGAATCGGTCAAATGGTTCGTTATTTGTCGGATAGCAAGGGCAGGTGGCGAGGCTTTCGGTAGAATCCGCGCCGCGGTCGTCGGTTCGGCGTCTGCCACCTGTTTTGCTGAGGTTCGTGATGTCGTTGCATTTGATTTCGCTGTTTACCAACCATCCCGCCAAGTTGATCAACCTGTTGGCCTTGTTGTTTGCCTTTCCGGGCGGCTGGTTGCTGCATGCCACACGTCGCCGCGAACAGCGCGCGCTGGCCATTCTCGAAGCGCAAAGCCAGAGCCGTCGTATCGATGAACCGACGTTGATGCTGGACGGCGCGACCTTGCGCATGAACCGGTTTTTCTATCGATTCGGTTTTGCCTGCCTGGGGTTGGCGCTGCTGGTGTCGTGGATCAGTACTCGGGTTTGAATCGCTAAAAAGCAAAAGATCGCAGCCTCGTTCCACTCGACAGCTCCTACAGGGGATAGCGTTCGCCCTGTAGGAGCTGTCGAGTGGAACGAGGCTGCGATCTTTTGATCTTGCTTCAAAAAAACCTTACAGCGGCAAACCTGCTTTCACACGGTACTGATTGCGCACCGGCGTCGCGTATTGCAGGACCATGAACGGACGATGCTCCTCAGGGCACGCGTCCAGACGCTGTTGCCATTGCTCCTGAGCCTTGGCCAGTTCGTCTGCCGCAAACACCTCAGCGGCTTTCGGCACCTGCAATTGCGGGTCAACGTCTTTCCACTGGGCGTAGGCCAGGTAGTGCACCGGGAACAGGCGATAGCCGCCAAGGATCTGCCGGTCCATCTCGATCGCCAATTGCTTGGTGTCATCGAACAACTCGGTGATCGGCGAGGCGAAGTTCACATGCACGCGGCCCTTGTAGCCGGTGATGCCCTTGGCAATGCTCACATCGTCCTCGCCCGGCACTTTGGTGTAGCTGCCGGTGGTGGCGCGGATGAACAGTTCGCGAGCCTTGGCTTGATCGCACGGGTCGTATTCGTAGCTGATCGACACCGGGGTGAGGTTCAACGACTGAATGACTTCGCCGAACGGCTCGTCCTTGCGGCTCATGTGGAACATCTTGAGGATGGCCGACTCGGTGCGGTCGTCGCCGTCCTTGGCCCGGCCTTCGGCCTGGGCGATCCAGATCGAGGCGCAATCGTTGCGGATCGAGTGGTTGATGTAGGCCGACAGCAACTGATACGCCGCCATCTTCTCGCGTCGACCGCTGATCGAACGGTGCACGATAAAGCTCTTGTTCAGACGCATCAGATCGCTGACGAAGGGCTTTTGCAGCAGGTTGTCGCCGATCGCGATGCGCGGTGTCGGCAGTCCGGCGTGGTACACGGCGTAGTTGACGAAGGCCGGGTCCATCACGATGTCGCGGTGGTTGGCGATGAACAGATAGGCGCTGCCGGACTTGAACTGCTCGACGCCGGTGTACGTCACACCGTCCGTGGCTCGCTCGATGGTGTGGTCGACGTACATCTCTACTTTATCCTGCAACGTGGCCACCGACGTAACGCCGGCGAACTCACGGCGCAGCCGATGAGCTATAAGAGGTTTGAGCGCCCAGCCGAAAGCACCGGCAAAGCGCGGGAAGCGGAAGTGGATGAGGATGTCTAGAAACGCCTTGTCGCCGAGCAGCCTGTCCAGCACCGCAGGGACTTCGCTATCGTCGTACGGTCGGATGGCATCGAATTCGCCCATCATGCTCTCTTGTTAGAAACGGCTAGGGTAAGTAAAGGTTTTGATCGAAAACCAACGGGGCACGGTCTGAAAAGTTAGCCAGACAAAAATAGCCCTGCAAATAGACCGGCGATTATACGCACAAGTCACCTGGGAGACCGCGATGCTGGAAACCGAGCGCTACGAATGTCCGTATTGTGGTGAAGAGGCTGAGGCCGTTCTGGACTTGTCCGGAGGCGATCAGACCTATATCGAAGACTGTCCGGTGTGTTGTCGCCCCATCACGTTTGTTCTGCAGACTGACGGTCAGGAATGGTTGCTCGAAGTTCATAGCGAAAACGAATGAAAGGGGCACCCCATGCAGCGAATCTACGAGCCGGAAAACCTCATGGAAGGTGAGTTGCTGCAAAGCATGTTGGCCAGTGAGGGCATCGAGGCCCATTTGGTGGGGCGCGATTTGCTCGGTGGCACCGGCGAATTGCCGATCTTTGGCCTGCTGGGCCTGTCAGTCGATAACGACGAGGCCGAGTACGCCCGGGAGCTGATCGCCGCGTACAAATCCGCGCTGCCACTGCCCGGCGATGAACCGGAAAGTTTTCCCGGCACGCTGGTCTGTTAGGCTGGTGTTCGTTTTATCAAGAGTCGTGTTGCCCCATGTGTGGACGTTATGCCCTGTTTCGCTGGAACCCCGCCTTCGCGGCCCTGCCTGGCTTCCCCGCCGATCAGCAGGCCCAGTGGAATATTTCTCCCAACGATTCGGTGTTGATGCTGCGCGAGGGTGTTGACGGCCAGCGCGAGTTGGCCCGCGCGCGTTGGGGTTTGACGCCGCCATGGCTGACCGATTTGTCCCGCACGCCAGCCCATGCCCGGGCCGAGACCGTTGCTGAACAACCGATGTTTCGCCAGGCCCTGCGCGAACGCCGTTGCCTGCTGCCGGCCAACGGTTTTTACGAATGGCGCGGCACGACCCGCAAGCGTCCGTATTGGCTGACACCGGGGGAGGGCTCGACGCTGTTCTTTGCGGCGATTTGGGAAGCGTATCCGGTGCAGGAGCAGGTGTGGCTGAGCACGGCGGTGATCACGCAACCGGCGGCGAGTCAGCGTCGGCCGTTGATTCTCGATGCGGCGGGGCAGGAGGCGTGGCTCAATCCAGAGACTCCGTTGCATGCGTTGCAGGCGTTACTCGCCAGTGAACCCGCGGCGTTGCGCGAGCGAGTGCTGGCGAATCTGGTGAATGATCCGAAGCTGAATGGGCCGGAGTGTTTGACGCCGGGTTGAGTGGCGCCATCGAAAAGATCGCAGCCTTCGGCAGCTCCTACGTAGGGCGATGTACACCCTGTAGGAGCTGCCGAAGGCTGCGATCTTTTGATCTTGTTCTTAAACGCTAAACCTTGAACTGATTGATCAACCACCGCTGCTGCTCTGCCAACTTGGTCAGATCCGCACTCGCCACACTCGACTCATCCGCTCCGCCCGCCACTTCATTGGCCACTTGCCCGATGTTGATCACGTTACGGTTGATGTCGTCAGCCACCGCACTCTGTTCCTCGGCCGCACTGGCAATCTGGGTGTTCATGTCGTTGATCACCGACACCGCCTGCGTAATCGTCTCCAGTGCCTCGGCCGCTTTCGCCGCATGCTGCACGCTTTCATCGGTGCGGCTCTGACTGTCCTCCATCACCCGCACCACATCGCGCGTGCCTTGTTGCAGTTGCTGAATCATGGTCTGAATTTCTTCAGTGGCTTTCTGGGTTTTCTGCGCCAGGTTGCGCACTTCATCGGCCACCACCGCAAAACCACGTCCCTGTTCGCCGGCTCGTGCCGCTTCGATGGCGGCGTTCAAGGCCAGCAAATTGGTTTGTTCCGCGATCCCGCGAATGGCGGTGAGGATGGCGTTGATGTTCTCGCTGTCCTTGGCCAGGGTCTGTACCACGCTGACGGCCTTGCCGATTTCCACCGCCAGTACACCGATCGAGTTCGACGTATCGCGCACGATTTGCATGCCTTGCGCTGCTGCCTGATCCGCATGGCTGGCAGCTTGCGCAGCCTGGGTCGCGTTGCGCGCCACGTCCTGGGCGGTGGCAGTCATTTCATGCACCGCCGTGGCGACTTGATCAATCTCGGCCATTTGCTTGTGCACGCCGATGTTGGTGCGGATGGCGATGTCGGCGGTGTGTTCCGACGAATCACTGACGCTCTGCACCGAAGTCACCACCTGGGTGATCATCACCTGCAACTTGGCCAGGAATGTGTTGAAGCCTTTGGCGATCGAGCCCAGTTCGTCGGCGCGGTCGCTGGTCAGGCGTCGAGTCAGGTCACCTTCGCCCTGAGCGATGTCGTCGAGCATGGCAACCATCTGCTTCAGCGGCCGGGCAATGCCGTGGCCCACCAGCCAGATCACCAGCAAGCCGATACCGGCAATCAACAAGCCGACCATGGCCATGCCGAAGGTGTCGGACTTGCGCTGGGCGTCCAGATCGCCCTGAAGCTTTTGCAGGTCGGCCATTACCGCGTTCAGTGGCAGTTGCAGCATGAGGGTCCAGCGAGCGTCGGTCTGACCGATGCCAAACGGCAGGTACAACTCGATCCGGCCCTGGGCTTTGTCGACGGTGTAGGTGACTTCGCCGCGCTTGAGATTGGCCATATTGGCGATCTGCTGGCTGTCGAGGATGTCGCTGACCTTCTCGCCGAATTTACTCGGGTCCTTGGTGTAGGCAACGATCCGGCTGTTGCCGCCGATCAGGGCCATTTCACCAGCGCCGCTGTACAACTTCTGATTCGCGCCGAGGAGCATTTCCTGGATGAAGTTCACCGAGAGGTCGGCGCCGACGATGCCCTGGAAGGCCCCGTTGAGCATGATCGGTTCTATAAAGGAGGCGAGCATGACGATCTTGTCGCCGACCTTGTAGGGCGCCGGATCGATCACACAGGACTTTTTGGTTTCTTTCGAGCACAGGTAGTACTCGCTGGCGCGCACGCCGGTGGACAGGGTTTTCTGGTCGTCGACGTCCACCAGTTTGTCCAGGCCAAGGCTGCCGTCTTCGTTGCGGAACCACCACGGTAGAAAGCGACCGTTGCTGGCGTCGATGCCAACCACCTGGGTGTCGACGTAGGCCGCGTCGTTGTGATCGAGGGCGTTTTTTTCCCAGCCGATGTAGGTGCCAAGAATTTTCGGGTTTTTGGTGACGTTTTCCTTGATCAGGCTGATCAACTGCTCACGGCTCAGGCTCAGCTGTGGCTGACCATCGGCGCCCGGTGTGCCGATCAATGCGTTGACTCGCACCAGTCCGCCGGCAATCAGCAGCGGCGCTTCGAGCTCGCGCTGGATCTGGCTGACCTGGGTTTGCGCCAGTGACGTCAGGCGTTGTTCGATGACTTGCTCGAATTGTGCCTGGGTCCGCTGCTGGACCATGTCTTGTGTCCGTGCGCCGGAAAACAGCGCGTACAGCACCAGGGCTGCCACGACACTAAGAACGATGGCGCCAGCGAGGGCCGCCACGGAAAACTGGATCGACTTGAATTTCATGGGTGCTCCGCACGCAAGAGGACGTCTGCGGTGCTGTATCGGCAGGGGGGTCGATGGCCATGAGCGGAGGTTGGCGAATTGGCTGTTTTGGAGGGTTTGATGTCGCAAACGAATCATTGCGGGCCGTTATCGACCGCGGTGGGCACCGTTATGTGAATTTTTTCCTACGTCCATGAGATCTTTGTCTGAAATGTGCGTCTACACCTCTGTTGTATCTGGCGTCGATACAATTCCACGCCTAGGATACACGGCATGTTTTAAGGGAGTTTTTTGATGAGCAAGACATTGGTTGTGTGTGCACTGAGCGCAGGTCTGCTGCTCGCCGGTTGTCAGTCGGTCAATACCACCAGCGGTGGCGCGGTGGGCGTTGAGCGCAAACAGTACATGTTCAGCATGCTGTCGACCGATCAGGTCAATCAGATGTACGCCCAGTCTTATCAAAAGACTGTCGGCGAGGCGAACACCAAAGGCGTGCTGGACAAGACCAGTAACGAGGCCAAACGCGTCCAGGCGATTGCCGACCGGCTGATTGCCCAGGCGCCGATTTTCCGTCCGGATTCGGCCCAGTGGAAATGGGAAGTCAACCTGATCAAGAGCGACGAACTCAACGCCAACTGCGGGCCTGGCGGCAAGATCATTTTCTACACCGGCCTGATCGACAGCCTGAAACTGACCGACGATGAAATCGCCGCGATCATGGGCCACGAAATCGCCCACGCCCTGCGCGAGCATGGTCGTGAAGCGATGTCCAAGGCTTACGGCATCGAAATGGCCAAGCAGGGCGCCGGTGCCTTGTTCGGCCTGGGTCAGGGCAGCCTGGCGCTGGCGGACACCGTGGCCAACTACGGCATGACCTTACCCAACAGTCGCTCCAATGAAAACGAGGCGGACCTGATCGGCCTGGAACTGGCCGCTCGCGCCGGTTACAACCCGAACGCCGCGATCACCCTATGGAACAAGATGACCAAGGCCTCGGAAGGTTCGCCACCGGAGTTCATGAGTACTCACCCGGCGTCGTCGAGTCGTATTGCTTCTTTGCAGGCGGCGATCCCGAAAGTCATGCCGCTGTACGAGAAAGCCAAAAAGTCCTGATAGTCATACGGTGCTGCCACTGACGCCTTCGCGAGCAGGCTCGCCCCCACATTGGAACGCGATCATCTGTGGGAGCGAGCCTGCTCGCGAAGAACGATGGCGCGGAGTCACTGACTTACCGCGTCAAACCCAACCACTGCTCTGCATCGCCTTGTACACCGCGACAATGGCGAGGATGAAGAACGCCGACGCCGCCAGGCGACGTATCAGGGTGAGCGGCAATTTATCCGCGGCAAAGTTACCCGCCAAAACCACCGGCACGTTGGCAATCAACATCCCGACGGTGGTGCCGATAATCACCAGCCACAGTTCCGGGTATTGCGCAGCGAGCATCACCGTGGCGACTTGAGTCTTGTCGCCCATCTCCGCAAGGAAAAACGCGATCAGCGTGGTCAGGAACGGCCCGAACTTGCGGGCGGTGCTGGCTTCGTCGTCATCCATCTTGTCCGGCACCAGGGTCCACAATGCGGTCGCGGTGAAGCTCGCGGCGAGGATCCAGTGCAGCGTCGCATTCGAGAAGAAACTACCGACCCAGGCACCTACCGCGCCGGCGGCCGCGTGGTTGGCCAGGGTTGCAGCGACGATACCGGCGATGATCGGCCAGGGTTTACGAAAGCGAGCGGCGAGAATGAGCGCGAGCAGTTGCGTCTTGTCGCCGATTTCGGCCAAGGCAACGATTGCGGTGGGAACGAGAAGTGAATCCAGCATCAGGGTTTTCCTAAGGGGCGGGTCGACACGGCTATGACACGTACAGCCTTCCCGCCCCGGGTAAGGTGTTCGTGTCATAGGTCTTGTCAAACCCTGCGATCCGTCTGATGCGGACGCTTGGGTCGCATACGCCATGGTCTGTTGACCAAGTATGTTGACGTATGCCGGACGAGCATGGCGCTCGTGGGAGACTACTCCCCTAGGACGGAGCGGATTCTGCCTAGGCAAATCCGATTGGGCAAGCCTCTTTTTTAAAGAGGTTCTAGCCGCGTTTGGCTCGGTAGATCCTGAAACCCTGTCCTTCAGCCTTGATCGCACATACGCCCAGATGCTCTTCGATCAGCGGTTGGTACTTGAGGAAGCTGTTCGCCACCAAGCGCAGTTCGCCACCGTTTTTCAGATGTTTAGCTGCTTTTCGCAGCAAGTTCTCGGTAGCGAAGTAATCGGTGTGTACGCCGACATGGAACGGTGGGTTGCTCAGAATTGCACTCAAGCCCATCGGTGCTGCGTCGATACCGTCACCGGTAATCACGTCAGCTTCCAGACCGTTGGCAGCCAATGTCAGGCGACTGCTGGCAGCCGCAAACGCATCCACATCAAGCAAGGTGACCTGGTTGTGTGGATAACGACGTTTCACCGCTGCTCCCAACACACCGGCGCCGCAACCGAAGTCCAGCAAATGGCCGCTCGGCAATTTGTCCAGATGCTCCAGCAACAGCGCGCTGCCGCGATCCAGCCGACCGTGGCTGAACACGCCCGGCAGGCTGATGACTTTTAGCGGACCTTCGGCCAGCGGCAACTCATAAGTCTGGGCCAGGCTTTCCAGCGACTTGGCTTGCGGCGCAGTGGCCACGGTCACCTGCCACAGCTGGCAATGCCGCGCGCTGTCGAGCTTGCGCGGTTTGCCGAAGGGAATCAGTTGCTTGGCCGCGCCTTCGATGCCGCTGCGTTTTTCACCCACCAGATACAGTTCACGACCGGCCAGTCTGGAGGCGAGGGCGTTGAGGATGTAGTCGGTCAGGTCTTTGGACTTGGGCAGAAACACCACGGCGGTGTCGAACGCGCGCTCCGTTACAGTCACACCGAAATGGCTGCGCTCGGCGAAGCGGGCATCCAGCGCTGCTTGATCGCCGGCATGCCAGCACCAGCCATGAGCGTCGGGCAGACGGCCCAGCAGGTCATCGGCGGGCAAACCGGCCAGCAGCACCGAACCCTGGAATAACTCGGCCTGACGAAGCAGTACTTCACTGCGCGGATCCATACTCTGCTCCTGTGAAAAAAAGTGCCGCAGTCTATCAACTGACGACCCGCAGCGCTTTACCACTGAAGTAACCCTGAGCGTTTTCGGTCAACTGGCCCACGATTCGCTGGCGTGCCTCGCGACTGCCCCAAGCGTTGTGCGGAGTGACAATCAACCGTGGAATGTCTTGGGCCAGCAGCGGATTGCCGGCGGTCGGTGGCTCGACGCTCAACACGTCGGTGGCCGCGCCACCCAGGTGGCCGTTGCGCAAGGCATTGGCCAGGGCCTGTTCGTCGATCAGGCCGCCGCGTGCGGTGTTGACCACGAACGCACCGGGTTTCATCGAGGCCAGCTCACGGGCTCCGATGAAGTGGCGGGTGTGTTCGTTGAGCGGACAGTGCAGGGTCAGCGCGTCGATCTGCGGCAGCAGCTCATCCAGTGGCAAACGATCCGGCCGGGCAGGGCGCCCGGGAATCTGACCGAGCAGTACACGCATGCCAAAGGCTTCGGCCAGTCGTGCGACCGCGCCGCCCAGTTCGCCGTGACCGAGCAGGCCGAGGGTTTTGCCTTCCAGTTCGACAATCGGGTAATCCAGCAGGCAGAACTGTTTCGCCTGCTGCCAGCGACCTTCGCCGACAGCCTTTTGATAATCGGCCAGGCGCGTTGCCAGATTGAGCAGCAACATGATCGTGTGCTGCGCCACCGACGGCGTGCCGTAACCCTGGCAGTTGCAGACGGTAATCCCGTGGGCGCGGGCAGCCGCGAGGTCAACGTTGTTGGTGCCGGTGGCCGTGATCAGGATCAGTTTCAGCTCGGGGCTGGCAGCGATGGCGGCGGCGTCGATCAGGATTTTGTTGCTGATGGCAACGGTGGCGCCCTTGAGGCGTGCGATCACCTGGTCCGGCGTGGTCTGGGCGAAAAGCTGTAAGTCGCTGAAACACTCTTGCAGCGGGCTGAGGTCGAGGTCGCCCAGGTCCAGGGACGGATGGTCGAGGAAAACGGCGCGGTGAGTGTTCGTCATCAACTGTACCTTTTGTGCGATGAACTGAAGGCGTAATCTGCCGAGCCTACCAGATGAAACAAACAGTTACGCTTGGCCAAAAGGATCCCCCATGTACTGGACAGAGTTTTTGACCGTTGCCCTGATTCACTTGCTGGCCGTGGCCAGCCCCGGCCCGGACTTTGCCGTGGTGGTGCGTGAGAGCGTGACCCATGGTCGACGCGCTGGCACCTGGACGGCGCTGGGTGTCGGCACGGCCATTTTCCTGCACGTCGGCTATTCGTTGCTCGGCATTGGCCTGATCGTGTCCCAGTCGATCGTGTTGTTTAATGCCCTGAAATGGGCGGCGGCCGCGTACCTGCTGTACATCGGCTTCAAGGCCTTGCGAGCACAGCCGGCCCAACCTGCGGCTGACGATCTGCACAAGGAAGCGGGCGAGCGCACTGCTCGCGGCGCTTTCACTTCGGGTTTCGTGACCAACGGTCTGAACCCGAAAGCGACGCTGTTCTTCCTCTCACTGTTCACCGTGGTGATCAATCCGCACACGCCGCTGGCGGTACAGGCGGGCTACGGCATCTACCTCGCGGTGGCCACCGCTGTGTGGTTCTGCCTGGTGGCGATGCTGTTCAGCCAGCAGCGCGTGCGCGCAGGTTTTGCCCGGATGGGCCACTGGTTCGATCGGACGATGGGCGCGGTACTGATCGCCATTGGTGTCAAACTCGCGTTTACCGAGATGCACTGAGGCCCTGTGAGGCGGCTAGCGATGTAATACCAGCCGCTGAAGCGTTTGAAGCTGGTTCTATTGAGGTGCCGCCAGGGAATCGAGCGCAACAGCTGCCAGGCTTCTTTCTTGTCTTCGACCACGGCATATTTGAGGGCCTTGTTCACCAGTTTGGTGCGGGCGCTGTGGTAGCCGGGATGGTTCACGTACGGTTCGATGGCCTCAAGGTCCGCCTGGAGCAATATCCGGTATTTTCTCGACAGGTTGTTGGCATGGCGGCGATAGCGGGTCATGCAGATCGGCAATTCATGGATCTCATAACCCAGCCGGGCAATCCGCAACGTCATCTGAAAGTCTTGAACCCGCAGCTTCGGCGCTTAGAAGTCGGCACTTCGCATGGCTTTCATGCGATAGAGCGCAACAGGGGCGCCGATCACGACGGCACCTCTGAGGACCTGATCGAAGTTGTAGGTGTGGATCTTGTCGCGTTGTTGCTGCTTGATGGTGTTGCCATCGCTGTCCATGTAGCTGATCAGCGCACCCACGCAGCCGACGTGCGGGTGCTGATCCAGATACTCGGCACGAGTGCGCACCGACCCCGGCAACATGATGTCATCCAGGTCCGGCGTCGACACCTAGACGCCTTTGGCGTATCGCAAGCCGTGGTTGAGCGCTGCGCTCACGCCCCGGTTCGGTTGCGAGTACAGCTGGAAGTCATAGGTTTGTTGCAAGCGCTTGAGTATGGCGAGGCTGTCGTCGCTGGACCCATCGTCCACGATGATGACCTCGAAGTTCGGGTAGTCCTGGGCGAAGATGCTCTTGATGGCGTCTTCCAGGTACTTTTGCGCGTTGAAACAGGGCGCCACGATGGAAACCAGAGGCACTTGTGTGGAGGTGCCGTTCTCGGGGGCGGTCAATTCAATAGTCATTGTTATATGCAATACCGATGGCGTGTAGTGAACAAGATCCTTCTCTTGAAGATGAGGTAGAAGGTCGGGCGCCCCGGGGCAACTGTTCGGCTGCCAACCGATCGGCTCATCGTGTCCGTATGGTACGTAGGCTCACAGACAAGTGTTACGTGCATGCGTTGCAGCGTTTTACAGCGCAGATCCCGAATTTCCGACGAAACACGCCAGAGGCAGTGGCGCAAAGCTAGCATTATGCCCGGTTCTGCAAATCATTCCTTTGGCTGATTTGGCTGGCGTCCAAGGGCACTAAAGTGCTTACTTTCAGCCACGACCGTGCAGTCAGAAAAGGGACTCTTATGTTGCAGACTCGCGTTATCCCTCCAGCCGAAGGCGCTTACCAGTATCCGCTGCTGATTAAACGGCTGCTGATGTCCGGCGCTCGTTATGAAAAAACCCGCGAGATCATTTACCGCGACCAGTTGCGCTACAGCTATCCGACCCTGATCGAGCGGGTCGCAAGGCTGGCCAATGTGCTGACGGCGGCCGGCGTCAAGGCCGGGGATACCGTGGCGGTGATGGACTGGGACAGCCATCGTTATCTGGAATGCATGTTCGCCATCCCGATGATCGGCGCGGTGATCCACACCATTAACGTGCGCCTGTCACCGGAACAAATCCTCTACACCATGAACCACGCCGAGGACCGCTTTGTGCTGGTCAACAGCGAGTTCGTGGGGCTTTACAACGCGATTGCCGGGCACCTGACCACCGTCGAAAAAACCCTGCTGCTGACTGACCTGCCGGAAAAAACCGCCGACTTGCCGAACCTCATCGGCGAGTATGAGCAGTTGCTGGCGGCGGCGAATACGCAGTACGACTTCCAGGATTTCGACGAAAACTCGGTCGCGACCACGTTCTACACCACCGGCACCACCGGTAATCCCAAAGGTGTGTACTTCACCCATCGGCAACTGGTGCTGCACACAATGGGTGTGTCGACCATCATGGGCGCCATCGACAGCGTGCGGTTGCTGGGCACCAACGACGTTTACATGCCGATCACCCCGATGTTCCATGTGCACGCCTGGGGCCTGCCGTATGTGGCGACCATGC
This sequence comes from Pseudomonas rossensis, assembly GCF_039888995.1. NCBI lineage: Bacteria > Pseudomonadati > Pseudomonadota > Gammaproteobacteria > Pseudomonadales > Pseudomonadaceae > Pseudomonas > Pseudomonas rossensis. The sequence continues at coordinate 21,595 of NZ_JBBWCB010000024.1, forward strand.
TCGGGCTCAAGCAGGTCTATCCCGGTCGCTATGACCCTGAGTATCTGGTGGAGCTGTGGCGCAAGGAGAAGGTCACTTTTTCCCATTGCGTACCAACCATTCTGCAAATGGTCCTTAATTCCAAGGCCGCGCAAGGCACCGACTTTGGTGGCTGGAAAATCGTCATCGGCGGCAGTGCGTTGAACCGCACGTTGTACGAAGCCGCCAAGGCCAATGGCATTCAGCTGACCGCCGCTTACGGCATGTCGGAAACCGGACCGCTGATCTCATGCGCGCACCTCAACGATGAGCTGATGGCCGGCACCGAAGACGAGCGCACCACGTACCGGATCAAGGCCGGTGTGCCGGGGCCATTGGTGGAGGCGGCGATCGTTGACACCCACGGCAACTTCCTGCCCGCCGATGGCGAGACCCAAGGCGAGCTGGTGCTGCGTGCGCCGTGGCTCACCGAGGGCTATTTCAACGAACCGCAAAAGGGTGCCGAGCTCTGGGCCGGGGGCTGGCTGCACACCGGTGACGTAGCGACCCTTGACAGCATGGGTGTGATCGACATTCGCGACCGGATCAAAGACGTGATCAAGACCGGCGGCGAGTGGATCTCCTCCCTGGACCTTGAAGACTTGATCAGCCGCCACCCTGCGGTACGCGAAGTAGCAGTTGTGGGGATCGCCGATCCGCAGTGGGGCGAACGTCCGTTCGCACTGCTGGTGGTCCGCGAAGGCCATGAGATCGGGGCCAAAGAACTGAAGGAACACCTCAAGCCGTTCGTGGAACTGGGGCACCTGAGCAAGTGGGCCATCCCGAGCCAGATCGCCCTTGTTACTGAAATTCCCAAGACCAGTGTCGGCAAACTCGACAAGAAGCGTATTCGCGTCGACATCACCGAATGGCAAGCCAACAACAGTACCTTCCTCTCGACGCTTTAAGCGTCACTTGGCGTGCCCAAAAAGGCACGCCAGCCCCACCAAGCAAGCGCTTGGCTTGTCAAATCCGAAATTTCAGCCATCCTTGACGGGCCGACAGGTGTCGGACTGGCGAAAGGACTGTTCCAGAGTGGCTGGCAGCTGCAAATCACACTTTAGAGGGATCAAGCAGTACTACCTGCTGGCTATAGTCCGCTCAAGGATTTTTAAGAACGGAGCAAACGCACAAACCGGGGCGATGCAACTTTGGAATGACTTAGGGACACCTTGGCTCCCAGTCATCCACAGCGTTTTTAAAAGTGCTCACTGCCATAACAATAATGCACATGGAGTAGCGTCGATGACATCAGTAAACCAGTTCTGGCGCCGGGCAAAACTGCCTTTGGCCGTCAGTCTTGCCTCTACGCTCGCCGGGCCAGCATTCGGCGTCAGTTTCAACGTTGGTGAAATCGAAGGTCAGTTTGACTCGTCCCTGTCGATCGGTGCCAGTTGGTCTACTGAAAGTGCCAACAAGAACCTTATCGGCGTCAACAACGGCGGCCGCGGCCTGTCCCAGACTTCCGACGACGGTCACCTGAACTTCAAGAGCGGCGAAACGTTCTCCAAGATCTTCAAGGGCATCCATGACCTTGAATTGAAATATGGCGATACCGGCGTTTTCGTCCGTGGCAAATACTGGTACGACTTTGAACTCAAGGACGAAAGTCGTCCGTTCAAGGACATCAGCGACAGCAACCGCAAGGAAGGCGCCAAGTCCTCCGGCGGCCAGATCCTCGACGCCTTCGTCTACCACAACTATTCCGTTGCCGATCAGCCGGGCTCCGTACGTCTGGGCAAGCAAGTAGTGAGTTGGGGTGAAAGTACCTTCATCGGCGGCGGTATCAACTCGATCAACCCGATCGACGTGTCCGCGTTCCGTCGCCCCGGTGCCGAGATCAAGGAAGGCCTGATCCCGGTCAACATGTTCTACGTGTCCCAGAGCCTCACCGAGAACCTCTCGACCGAAGCCTTCTACCAGCTTGAATGGGACCAGACCGTTACCGACAACTGCGGCACCTTCTTCTCGCAACCGGACGTGATTTCGGATGGCTGCGACAACAACCTGGCCGTACTGCGCACCCGTAACGGACTCAACAGCGCATTGACGGCTGCGGGGCTGCCGGCTTCGCTGCGTAATGCCAGCATCAACACCCTGGCTGCCAGGGGCGTGACCTGGGGTGACCCGGATGAAGGTGTAATCGTTCGTCGCGGTCCGGATCGCGATGCCCGTGACAGCGGTCAATTTGGCGTGTCCTTCAAATACATGTTCGATCCGCTGGACACCGAGTTCGGCGCCTACTTCATGAACTACCACAGCCGTGCGCCGATTTTCAGCGGCAAAGGTGCTCCGGCGAGCGCTTACAGCGCGGCGGGCCTGGTGGGCTCGCTGGTGGCCAGGGGTGTTCCTCTCGCTGTCGCGCGTAACCTGGCACCGACCTTGTTGCCATTGAATGTGGCCGGGAACTCCAGCTACTACGTCGAATACCCTGAAGATATTCGCCTGTATGGCTTGAGCTTCTCCACCACGTTACCGACAGGTACTGCGTGGAGTGGTGAAGTCAGCTACCGGCCGAATGCGCCGGTTCAGCTCAACACCACTGACATTCTCTTTTCCGGTCTGACACCTCTGAACCCTAACGTTTCCGTGCTCCAGGGTACGCCAGGGGCGGATCAAAAAGGCTATCGCCGCAAGGAAGTGACCCAGCTCCAGACGACCCTTACTCACTTCTTCGACCAAGTGATGGGCGCCGAGCGACTGACCCTGGTGGGCGAGGTCGGCTTTACTCACGTTGGCGGTCTGGAAAGCACTAACAAAGCGCGTTACGGCCGTGACCCGAGCTACGGCCCTGGTCCATTGCCAGGTGGTCAGTGCCAGACATTGAACAGCGGCACTTTGGCCGGTGGACCACAAAACAACGTGAGCCGCTACTGTGAAAACGACGGATTCACCACCGCAAACTCCTGGGGCTACCGCGGTCGTGCCATCTGGGAATACAACAGCGTATTCGCCGGCGTGAACCTCAAGCCGAACGTGGCCTGGTCCCATGACGTGAGCGGTTACTCGCCAGGCCCTGGCGGCAACTTCGAGGAAGGTCGCAAAGCGGTCAGCCTGGGCGTTGATGCCGAATACCAGAACACCTACACCGCAAGCCTGGCGTACACCAACTTCTTCGACGGCAAGTACACCACCGTGGATGACCGCGACTTCGTTGCGCTCAGCTTCGGCGTGAACTTCTAAGCACTGATTATCAGGACGAACACACCTATGAAAATAACCAAGAGTCTGTTCCACATCGGTGTTCTGGGGCTTTCGCTGCTGGCGACCGGTGTCATGGCGGCGGTCCCTGCGGCTGAAGCGGACAAACTGGGCAAGAGCCTGACCCCGATGGGCGCCGAAATGGCCGGCAATGCTGACGGTTCGATTCCGGCCTGGAAACCATTGCCGAAAAACGCCGGCGCTGTCGACGGCAAAGGCTTCCTGTCCGACCCGTTCGCCAGTGAAAAGCCGCTGTTCACCATCACGGCGCAGAACGTCGACCAGTACAAGGATAAGCTCGCTCCGGGTCAGTACGCGATGTTCAAGCGCTACCCGGAAACCTTCAAAATGCTGGTCTACCCGTCCCATCGCGGCGCGACCGTGCCGGATGCCGTGTTTGCCTCCATCAAGAAAAACGCCACCGCTACTAACCTGGTGTCTGGCGGCAACGGTCTGGAGAACTTCGAAACCGCAGTTCCATTCCCGATTCCGAAGACCGGCGTCGAAGTCATCTGGAACCACATCACCCGCTATCGCGGTGGCAGCGTGACCCGTCTGGTGACCCAGGCCACGCCGCAGCCGAACGGTTCGTACAGCCTGGTGTACTTCCAGGACCAGTTCGTGTTCCGCGACAAGATGAAGGATTACGATCCGGCGAACCCGGGCAACATCCTGTTCTACTTCAAGCAGAAAGTGACCGCGCCGGCACGTCTGGCCGGTGGTGTGCTGCTGGTACACGAAACCCTCGACCAGGTAAAAGAGCCACGTTCGGCGTGGGTCTACAACGCCGGTCAGCGTCGTGTGCGTCGCGCACCACAAGTGTCCTATGACGGGCCGGGTACCGCAGCCGATGGCCTGCGTACCTCCGACAACCTGGACATGTACAACGGTGCACCGGATCGTTACGACTGGAAACTCGAAGGCAAGAAAGAGATGTACATCGCCTCCGACGCCTACAAACTCGACTCGCCGCAACTCAAGTACGACGACATCATCAAGGCCGGTCACATCAACCAGGACCTGGCGCGTTACGAGCTGCGTCGGGTCTGGCATGTGGTGGCTACCTTGAAGGAAGGTCAGCGTCACATCTACGCCAAGCGTGACTTCTACATCGACGAAGACACCTGGCAAGCGGCCGTGATCGACCACTACGACGGTCGTAATCAACTGTGGCGTGTGGCGGAAGCTCACTCCCAGAACTACTACAACGTTCAAGTGCCGTGGTACACCCTGGAAACCTTGTACGACCTGCAATCGGGCCGCTACCTGGCGCTGGGCATGAAGAACGAAGAGAAATCGGCGTATGACTTTGGCTTCACTGCCACCACCAGCGACTTCACTCCGGCGGCTCTGCGCCAGGATGGTGTTCGCTAAGCTGCCCTGAACAGAGGCCGCATCCTCGAAAAACGCCCCGACTGGTTCGGGGCGTTTTTTTTGTATGGCCATAACAATCCGTTGTAGCAGCTGCCGAGCCTGCGAGGCTGCGTCCGGCTGCGCAGCAGTCGTGAAGTCAAACGCTGCGGTGTTTCAGGACAACCTTGCATTCAGGTTTTACGACTGCTTCGCAGCCGGACGCAGCCTCGCAAGCTCGACAGCTGCTACGAGGGCGGTGTGACTGTCGGGTTTGCTCGACATTTCTGCTTGTATTCTTTTTGTAGCCATTTGTAGCAATAACCTTCATTCCCTCTTCGTTTACCGCTAGGCTGCGGACATCTGCAACGCCGCCAACCGCCATTCAAACAAGAGCCGGCCATGACTGATCTGTCCCCACACCCGGGCCCTGCAAGCGTTGCCGTCGCGGCACTGGACGGGCGTTTTTTTCGGCCTCCGTTGCCTGACGGCCATGTGCTGCGGCCTCGTCTGTGCGAGCGCCTGAGTGCGGGGCTCGGTGGCAGGCTGTTGCTGGTCAGCGCACCGGCGGGGTTTGGCAAAAGTTCGTTGGCAGTGGAGTTCTGTCAGGGCTTGCCGGCTCACTGGCAAAGTCTGTGGCTGGGGTTGAGTCCGCGAGACAGTGATCCCGGACGTTTTCTTGAGCGGTTGCTCGAAGGCCTCCAGGACTTTTTTCCGCAACTGGGCAGCCAGTCCCTGGGACTGCTGAAAATGCGGCAGCGGCATCAACCGTTTGCTTTTGAAGAATGGCTGGACGGTTTACTCGATGAGTTGGCCGTGCACCTGTCTTTGAGTACGCCCCTGCTGTTGGTGCTTGATGACTACCATCTGGCGCAGGGCCCGGTTCTTGATCGCTGCCTGCAATTTTTCCTCAATCACCTGCCTGACGGCTTGCTGGTCATGGTCACCAGTCGGCAGCGTCCGGACTGGCATCTGGCGCGCCTGCGGCTGTCGCGGCAACTGCTCGAGTTGAATGAACAGGACTTGCGCCTGACTCACGATGAAGCCTTGACCCTGCTCGATCGGCACAGCAGCTCCTTGCGCGGCGAAGCGCTGGAGAGCCTCATCCAGCGTAGCGAAGGTTGGGTTGCCGGACTGCGTTTCTGGCTGCTGGCGGCGTCTGAAGCGGGCTCCCAGGGTGCTTTGCCGCAGGCCTTGCATGGCGGGGAAGGGCTGATCCGCGATTATCTGCTCGAAGAAGTCATCGATTGTCTGCCCGCCGAGGTGCAGTCATTCCTTTACGACACAGCACCTCAGGAACGCTTTTGCAGCGAACTGTGCGATGCCGTTCGCGAAGCCCATGACAGTGCCGAGATCCTGCGTTTTCTGCTGGCCCATCAGGTGTTCCTGGTGCCACTGGATGAAAACGGTCACTGGTATCGCTACCACCATTTGTTTTCCGACCTGTTGCGCACCCGGCCTACCGCGCAAGCGATGGTACCGGCGGCCAGCCTGCACCTGCGCGCCTGTCGCTGGTTCAATGCCCAGGGGCTGCTCGATGAAGCGGTGGAGCAGGCATTGCGCGCCGGGCACCTGGACGTCGCGGCGAACCTGGTGCAGAACCTCTCCGAAGAACAACTGTTGGCCGAGCAGAACGTCGGCATGTTGCTGCGCTGGAAAATGGACTTGCCCGACAGCCTGCTGATCAGCACGCCACGGTTGATCGTGCTGTACAGCTGGGCGCTGGGGCTGGCCTGTCAGCTGGACGCCGCCGAGGAGCTGGCCAGTCATTTGAGCCGCTTCCTGCCGGCCCCGTCGGCCACTGCGCAGAAATCCATGCTGGCGCAATGGCTGGCCCTGAGCGGGATCATCGCTCGCGGACGCGGCAATCGCGAGCTGACGCTGCTCTATTGCACCGAAGCGCAGGAGAGCCTGCCCGCCAAACGTTACGGGCAGCGCCTGATGTGCCTCTCGACCCTGTCCAACCTGGCCATTGCCGACGGCGATTTGTGGCGTGCGCGCGGGTTGAACCGTGAATCTCTGGAGTTGGCGCAACGGGTCGGCAACCCGCTGTTCGAAGCGCTGGCCCACTACGACCGCGCTCGCGTGCTGCAAGCACGAGGGGAAATCCTTCGTGCGCTGGATGAAGTGCGCCAGGGGCTGCAACGCCTGCAACGGTTATCCCCGCAACGGCTCTATGCAGTGCGCGCCCGACTGATTTTGTACGAAGGCTTTTTGCTAGCCCTGCGCTTGCAGCCCCAAGCCGCGCGGGCACGCTTGCAAGCCGGCTTGAATGAAGCACGCGCCTGTCGTGATATCAGCGTATTGATCGGTCACTGCGTGATCGCCAGGCTTGAGGGCAGCAGCGGCGAATTCGCCAAAGCCTTCGCCGAACTCGCCGAAGCCGAGCGCCTGATGCACATCTGGGACGTGCCACCAATCTACTACCTGGCGATGATCACGCTGGTCAAATGCGAACTCTGGCTGGCTCAGGGGCGTACCGACCTGGCCGAAGCCTGGCTCGCTCGCTTGGGCCAGACCTACAACGGCGAACACGCGGCAGCCCCTCCGGAGTTCCATCCGCAACTGCCGTTGCATATCGAGTTGCAACAGGCCTTGCTGGAGGTCATTCAAGGGCAGCCGATGCTGGCCGAAGGACGATTGAATGCGTTGCTTGAGCATGGGCAGCAAACCGGCAGGCAGCTGCTCAGCGTGATGGCACTGACTCAGAAAGTGACGTTATTGCTGGGGGGCGGACGCGAACCCGAAGCCCGCAAGGCCCTTGGTCAGGCGCTGGAAGCGGCGGCCGGTGGCGTGTTGCAACCGTTTGACAGGTTGTTGGCTGAACATCCTGACTGGCTACGTAACCAACTTCAACTCGGTGCGCCGACGCCCGTGTCTCAGAGCCTTTCAGAAAAACTTCCGACGGTGGCAGCCCGTCCCGCAGCGGAGTCATCCGCCGCGGCGGAACAACTCAGTACGCGGGAAATGGCCGTCCTGCGCCTGATCGCCCAGGGTTGTTCAAATCAGGAAATCAGCGATCAGCTGTTTATCTCGCTGCACACGGTGAAAACCCATGCCAGCCATATCAACAGCAAGCTTGGGGTGGAGCGGCGAACGCAAGCGGTCGCCAGGGCGAAAGAGTTGGGTGTGTTGCAGTAATCACCGTTTGAAGACCTCCGAAACAAGTTGGGCCTTGCGATCAGAGGTTTTCGGTCATTTCTCCTCTGAGACAGTCACTCCGGATGTCTGCCCCACGTCGATGGAGTGCTTCAGGATCGACAGTAAGCCTATGGAGCAGTCATCTCCGGTTTTATTGGCAATGGACTGTTGCAAGTTGTCACCCAATACTTCCCTCATTTTTTTTCTGGGCAACGTTGCATTCCACTCCAGCAGCTTTTGGATCGCCGGGGCGGGGACGCCGCTGGATTTGTCATAGAGACTTTGCGCGGTGCCGTCGCTCATGATCGCGAAGCCAGTCGTGGCTTCGATTTGCCCACGGTACAACCTGAGCCGCGACGCCGCTTTATGATCAGTCAGAAACAGGGTGGTATTGGCGAACTCGCCATTTTCTGGATGAGAAAGGGCCTGAAGTTGTCCGTCCGCGTCAACGCTTGCGATGACGCCATCGCCCAAGTGGCCTGCCAGGTAGCGGCCTCGTGAGTAAGCGACGAACGACAAGGTACAGGCCAGGTCGTTGATATCGCCGCCAAGCTTTGCAGATTTGCGTCTGAACGCGTCCAGGCAGCGATTAACCAGTCGCTGGGCTGCCTTCGCGTTGTGTTTGTCCATGTTTTGCCAGAGGCTTTCAAAGTTTTTGCAGACAAAGGCCAGGGTGGCCGTGACCGCTACTTGGGCGCCGATGTCGGATCTGGCTCTGGAGTCAGCCCCATCGGCCAATGAAATGCACGTCACTTCGTTGGACTCTCTGGCCGCGACATAGTCCTGGCAAGGCGTTTGAGTTCTGAGGTGCTCGCGTCCTGCCACAAACGCGCAGGTCGTTTTACAGCTGAAGTCTACCGGGATCTCAGGCATGGTTCAGACCTGTGCCCAGGCTTCAATACCTTTAATTTCCTGACGAAGGAGATAGTCTTCTTGCATGGGATTATCCTTTTTAGGCTGAGCGTTACAAATACCGCTTCAAGAATCGTTTGAACCAGGCATTGGCTTCCTGCCGTCTTGTTTCAAAATAGGCGCGGCGCGAGGATAACCTATCAATTTTGCGGATCATAACCGCAGTACCCAGCCTTGGCACCAGGATTAAACCCATGCAAACCCCGAATACAGTCCTCATCCGCGAAACCTTCCCCGTCGGCCCTTTGCAGTGCAACTGCACGATCATCGGCGACCCGATCACCAAAAAGGCCATCGTCGTTGATCCGGGCGGTAATCACGAACTGATCCTCGCGCGGCTCGACGCACTGGGCCTGAAGGTGGTCAGCATCATTCACACCCACGCGCACCTCGATCACTTCCTGGCTTCCGGTCAGTTGAAGGAAAAAACCGGTGCAACCCTGCACCTGCATAAAGAAGATCAATTTCTCTGGGACAACCTGGAGATGCAGTGCCAGATGTTCGGTGTGCCCTACACGCCGGTGCCGCCGCCGGATCGCTGGTTGGCCGATGATGAAGAACTGGCCTGCGGCTGCGGCGTGGCGTTGCACACACCGGGTCATACGCCGGGTTCCATGAGCTTTTGGTTTTCAGAGGCTAAGCTGCTGATTGCCGGTGACACGTTGTTTCGTCGCGGGGTAGGGCGCACGGATTTGTGGGGTGGTGATCAGGCGACCATCGTGCGGTCGATCAAGCAGCGGCTGTACACCCTCGATGAAGAGGCGACGGTTGTGACCGGGCATGGTCCGGACACACGTCTGGGCGATGAAATGCGCGAGAACCCTTTTGTGCGGGCCTGATTTGTGCAGTTGTGTGGGCACGCCGCGGAATTATTTTCATCCGCAATGATCCAACACCCGCAAAGGTTTAATGCCTTAGTCCGTTGCACCACAGAATGCAAAAAGTAGGAGCTCTTCATGTTCACCAAGCAGCGTTTGATTATTGTCGCTACGGCTGTGGCCTTGCTGTCTGGCTGCGCCTCGCCTAACCCTTACGACAACCAGGGCCAGGCCGACGGTGGTTCCACGGGCATGAGCAAAACCGCTAAATACGGTGGCCTCGGCGCTCTGGCCGGTGCTTTGGCCGGTGCCGCCATCGGTCACGATAACCGTGGCAAGGGCGCGCTGATTGGCGCTGCGGTGGTGGGTGCTTCCGCCGCCGGTTACGGTTATTACGCCGACCAGCAAGAGAAAAAGCTGCGCGCCAGCATGGCCAACACCGGGGTGGAAGTGCAGCGCCAGGGTGATCAGATCAAACTGATCATGCCGGGTAACATCACCTTCGCCACCGATTCGGCGAACATCGCGTCGGGTTTCTATCAGCCGTTGAACAATCTGGCAGGCTCGCTCAAGGAGTTCAGTCAGAACCAGATCGAGATCGTCGGTTTCACCGACAGCACCGGCAGCCGCCAGCACAACATGGACCTGTCCCAGCGTCGCGCCCAGAGCGTGGCGACTTACCTGACGTCGCAAGGCGTGAGCGGTGCCAACCTGTCGGCTCGCGGTGCCGGGCCGGATAACCCGATTGCCAATAACGGCGACGTCAATGGCCGGGCGCAGAACCGTCGGGTCGAGGTCAACCTGAAGGCGATTCCGGGTCAGCAGTATGGCGGCCAGCAGCAAGGCACTGTTCAGCAGTATCCATAATCGTCTGACTGAACCCCAGGCGTAAAAAAGCCCTCGGACGATCACTCATCCGAGGGCTTTTTCATGTCGCGCGAAACCTGATTACTTCTTCAGGCCGTAATGCTCATCGAGCATGCCCGGTGCGTTCGGGGCTTTGGGGGCGTAGTCGCGAGGTGGCTCCTGATTGCGCGGCGGCGTCAGGCGTTCCCGTGGGGCGGCTGCCGCATCGGCGTGCAGCGAGGCCAGCAGGCGTTGGCGGGTTTGCTCGTCCAGGGCCAGGCGGTTGGCACCCTCGGCGAGGTGATCCTGCACTTCCTGATAGCTCTGAGTCAGCTTCTTGACCAGTGTTGCAGTGCTGTTGAAGTGGGTAACCACCTCGTTCTGATAACTGTCGAAACGTTCCTGAACGTCATCCAGCTGACGTTGTGTGCTGCTAGGCGCGGCATTCGGCACCAGGCGAGCGATCAGGAAACCAATGGCGACACCCACAACCAGGGCAAGAGTCGGCAACAACCAAACTAAGAGCGAGTGTTCCACGAGTCCTTCCTCTATAAACGGCTTTGCTTTACGTTAACGGCTCGAACCTGCGCTGTATACCGCGATTCACTCGCAATAGATTGGCACAGACAATTTGCTAGACGAGTCGACCCGATTCGAGGTCACGGAGTTCCTTCCTTGCTTATGCGCGAAACCCCTGTAGTGATTGATGGCCCGGTCGGCCAACTGGAAGCCCTGTATTTGGAAAACAAGGGCCTGGATAACGAACAGCCCCGCGGCCTGGCGCTGATCTGCCACCCGAACCCGGTGCAGGGCGGCACCATGCTCAACAAAGTCGTCTCGACCTTGCAGCGCACTGCGCGTGACGCCGGTTTGATTACTGTGCGCTTCAATTATCGTGGCGTGGGTGCCAGCGAAGGCACCCACGACATGGGCACGGGTGAAGTTGACGATGCTCAAGCGGTCGCCGAGTGGCTGCGGGCCAAACATCCTAACTTGCCGCTGACCCTGTTCGGTTTCTCCTTCGGCGGTTTTGTTGCAGCAAGTCTCGGTGGACGTCTGGAAGCCAAGGGTGAGCAGCTCAAGCACCTGTTCATGGTCGCGCCTGCGGTGATGCGTCTGGGCGATCAGGATCAACTGCCGCAGCAAGGCGAGCTGACCCTGATCCAGCCGGAAACCGACGAAGTCATCGATCCGCAAGCTGTCTACGACTGGTCCTCGAAACTCGAGCGCCCCCATGAGCTGCTGAAAGTGGCAGAATGCGGACACTTTTTTCATGGCAAGCTGACCGATCTCAAGGATCTGATCCTGCCGCGTCTTTCGAATTGATTGCAGTCTGACAAGCGATTACCCATGACGACTCGTACCCGTATCCTCACCGGCATCACCACCACCGGCACGCCGCACCTGGGCAACTACGCCGGCGCCATCCGCCCGGCGATCATCGCCAGCCGTGACAGCAATGCCGATTCGTTCTACTTCCTGGCCGACTACCACGCCCTGATCAAATGCGATGACCCGCTGCGCATCCAGCGCTCGCGTCTGGAAATCGCCGCGACCTGGCTGGCCGGTGGCCTGGATGTGGACCGCGTAACCTTCTATCGCCAGTCCGACATCCCGGAAATCCCAGAGCTGACCTGGCTGCTGACCTGCGTTGCTGCCAAGGGCCTGCTCAACCGCGCCCACGCCTACAAGGCCTCGGTGGACAAGAATGTCGAAACCGGCGAAGACCCGGACGCCGGCATCACCATGGGCTTGTACAGCTACCCGGTGCTGATGGCCGCGGACATTCTGATGTTCAACGCCCACAAGGTGCCGGTCGGTCGTGACCAGATCCAGCACGTGGAAATGGCCCGTGACATCGGCCAGCGCTTCAACCATCTGTTCGGTCAGGGCAAAGAATTCTTCACCATGCCCGAGGCGCTGATCGAAGAAAGCGTCGCCACGCTGCCAGGCCTCGACGGTCGCAAGATGTCGAAGAGCTACGACAACACCATTCCGTTGTTCAGCAGCGCCAAGGAAATGAAGGACGCGATTTCGCGGATCGTCACCGACTCCCGTGCGCCGGGCGAGGCGAAGGATCCGGATAACTCGCACCTGTTCACCTTGTTCCAGGCCTTCGCCACACCGGCGCAGTCCGACGAGTTCAGCAGCGAATTGTTGCAGGGGCTGGGTTGGGGCGAGGCGAAGAATCGTCTGTTCCAGCTGCTGGATAACGAGTTGGGCGAGTCCCGCGAGCGCTATCACCAGCTGATCGAACGCCCGGCGGACCTGGAAGACATCCTGCAGGTCGGCGCCAAAAAGGCTCGTTCGGTGGCGACACCGTTCCTTCATGAACTGCGTGAAGCGGTTGGTCTGCGTTCTTTCGTCGCTCAGACCCAGGTCGCGACCACCACCAAGAAGAAAGTCGCGAAAGCCGCGCGCTTTGTCAGTTTCCGCGAAGACGACGGCAGTTTCCGCTTCCGTCTGCTGGCGGCCGACGGCGAGCAACTGCTGCTGTCGCGCAACTTCGCCGACGGTAAAACCGCAGGCCAGGTGACCAAGCAACTGCAATCGGGTCAGCCATTGGACGTGCGCAACGAAGACCTGAGTTTCAGCGTCTGGCTGGAAGGCGAGTGCGTTGCCGACAGCCCGGCCTTCGCTGACGGTGCGGCTCGCGATGTCGCCATCGACACCCTGCGGGTTGCTCTGACGCCGGTTCAGGAATAAATCAGCGGCTCGGCCCGACCAAGGGCCGATTGCCATTCCCACGGGCCGTCGCTACAGTGACGGCCCGTTTTTGTTGCCTTGCTAACGAATTATGACGCCCCTAGAACGATATCAAGCTGATCTGAAACGCCCGGAATTCTTCCATGACGCTGCGCAGGAAACTGCGGTGCGCCATTTGCAGCGCCTGTACGACGATCTGGTCGCGGCCTCGCACAGCAAACCGGGTCTGTTCGGCAAACTGTTTGGCAAGAAAGACGCGGCGCCGGTCAAGGGTCTGTACTTTTGGGGTGGCGTCGGTCGCGGCAAGACCTATCTGGTAGACACCTTCTTCGAAGCGTTGCCGTTCAAGGAAAAGGTCCGCACTCACTTCCACCGCTTCATGAAGCGCGTGCACGAAGAGATGAAGACCCTCGGTGGCGAGAAAAACCCGCTGACCATCATTGCCAAGCGCTTTTCCGACGAGGCCCGGGTGATTTGCTTCGATGAATTCTTCGTGTCCGACATCACCGACGCGATGATCCTCGGCACGTTGATGGAAGAGCTGTTCAAGAACGGCGTGACCCTGGTCGCGACCTCGAACATCGTGCCGGACGGTCTGTACAAGGACGGCCTGCAACGTGCGCGCTTCCTGCCGGCCATTGCGCTGATCAAGCAGAACACCGACATCGTCAATGTCGACAGCGGCGTCGATTATCGTCTGCGCCACCTTGAACAAGCGGAGCTGTTTCACTTCCCGCTCGACGATGAATCCCACGAAAGTTTGCGCAAGAGCTTCCGCGCCCTGACGCCGGAATGCACGGCAGCCATCGAAAACGACGTGCTGATGATCGAGAACCGCGAAATCCGTGCCCTGCGCACCTGTGATGACGTGGCCTGGTTCGACTTCCGCGAACTCTGTGATGGCCCGCGCAGCCAGAACGATTACATCGAGTTGGGCAAGATCTTCCACGCCGTGTTGCTCAGCGGTGTCGAGCAAATGAGCGTCACCACCGACGACATCGCCCGACGCTTTATCAACATGGTCGACGAGTTCTACGACCGTAACGTGAAGCTGATCATTTCTGCTGAAGTCGAGCTCAAAGACCTCTACACCGGCGGTCGCTTGAACTTCGAGTTCCAGCGCACCCTGAGTCGTTTGCTGGAAATGCAGTCTCACGAATTCCTGTCCCGGGCGCACAAGCCGTAGGGCGATTCGGAAATGAAAAAGGGCCTGCAAATGCAGGCCCTTTTTCGTTCACCGCAGAATCCTTGTGGGAGCGAGCCTGCTCGCGAAAGCGGTGTGTCAGTCAACAGAGATGTTGAATATGACGACCTCTTCGCGAGCAGGCTCGCTCCCACACATTGAATCTCTGTTGTATCAGGCAGCTTGCTGGAACTGCTGCCGATACTGGTTCGGCGACAGCTCGGTGTGCTGGCGGAATAGCCGAGCGAAGAAGCTCGCATCGTCGTAACCGACTTCATAGCTGATGGTCTTGATGCTCTTGCGGCTGCCGGACAGCAAGCCTTTGGCCGTCTCGATACGCAGTCGTTGCAGGTAATGCAGCGGCTTGTCGCCGGTGGCGGTCTGGAAGCGCCGCATGAAATTGCGGATGCTCATGCCGTGTTCGCGAGCCACGTCTTCGAAGCGGAATTTGTCGGCGAAGTGTTCTTCGAGCCAGTGCTGGATCTGCAGGATGATCACATCCTGGTGCAGCTTCTGACCGCCGAAACCGATTCTTCCTGGCGAGTAGCTGCGCTGCACTTCATAAAGAATGTCCCGCGCCACGGCCTGGGACACGTTGGCGCCGCAGAAGCGTTCGATCAGGTAGATGTAAAGGTCGCAGGCCGACGTGGTACCGCCCGCGCAATACAGGTTGTCGGCATCGGTCAGGTGCTTGTCCTGATTGAGCTGAACCCGTGGGAAGCGCTCGGCGAAGGCGTTGAAGAAGCGCCAGTAGGTGGTCGCTTCCTTGCCGTCTAGCAACCCGGCCTCGGCGAGCCAGAACACCCCGGTGGCTTCGCCGCAGAGTACTGCGCCGCGAGCATGTTGCTGACGCAGCCAGGGCAGGACCTGTGGGTAGCGTTGGCAAAGGGTGTCGAAATCGTCCCAGAAGGCTGGAAGGACAATGATGTCGGCGTTTTCCAGGCCGCCGTCCACCGGCATGATCACGTCACTGAAGCTGTTCACCGGTTTGCCGTCGGGGCTGACCAGGCGGGTTTCGAACGCCGGAGTCAGGCCTTGGCCCAGTTGTTTGCCGTAACGCAGGCTGGCCAGGTGGAAGAAATCCTTGGCTTGCATGAGGGTGGAAGCGAAAACCCGGTCGATAGCCAGGATGCTGACGCGCCGCAAGGGCGTGGAGACTTGGTTGGACATAATTCAACTTTATTCTTATAGGGGAAAGTGGTCACCAGACGGCTGGATCGTCTTATTTTTTGTCTGATGTGTCCAGTGTCCTGTGTCGGATGCGAGGCATAGTCTCTGAAGGTCAATTCCGGCTAACAATAACGACAGGTGCCGCATGATCCCCAGAACCTTGTTCAGCTCCGAGCACGAACTTTTTCGCGACAGCGTGCGAACGTTCCTCGAAAAAGAAGCGGTGCCGTTTCACGGGCAATGGGAGAAGCAGGGCTATATCGACCGTAAACTTTGGAACAAGGCAGGGGAGGCGGGAATGCTCTGTTCGCACCTGCCGGAAGAGTACGGCGGGCTAGCAGCGGACTTTCTCTACAGTGCAGTGGTGATCGAAGAGGTGGGGCGTCTCGGCTTGACCGGTATCGGTTTTTCGCTGCATTCGGACATTGTCGCGCCTTACATCCTGCATTACGGCAGTGAAGCGCTGAAACACAAATACCTGCCGAAGCTGGTGTCTGGCGAGATGGTCACGGCGATTGCCATGACCGAGCCTGGTGCCGGTTCCGACCTGCAAGGGGTGAAAACCACCGCGGTGCTCGATGGCGACGAGTATGTGATCAACGGTTCGAAGACGTTCATCACCAACGGCTTTCTCGCTGACCTGGTGATTGTCGTGGCCAAGACCGATCCGAAGGCTGGCGCGAAAGGCACCAGCCTGTTTCTGGTGGAAGCCAACACCCCAGGCTTCGCCAAGGGCAAGCGTCTGGAAAAAGTCGGCATGAAGGCTCAGGACACCTCGGAACTGTTCTTCCAGGACGTTCGGGTGCCCAAGGAAAACCTGTTGGGGCAGGCCGGGATGGGCTTCGCGTACCTGATGCAGGAATTGCCTCAAGAGCGTCTTACCGTTGCCATCGGCGGGCTTGCTTCGGCTGAAGCTGCGTTGCAATGGACGCTGGATTACACCCGCGAGCGCAAGGCCTTCGGCAAGGCAATTGCCGACTTCCAGAACACCCGCTTCAAACTGGCGGAGATGGCGACCGAGATTCAGATCGGTCGGGTCTTCGTCGATCGCTGTCTGGAACTGCACCTGCAAGGCAAGCTCGACGTGCCGACCGCGGCGATGGCCAAGTATTGGGGCACCGACCTGCAATGCAAGGTGCTCGACGAGTGCGTGCAGTTGCATGGCGGTTACGGTTTCATGTGGGAATACCCGATCGCCCGGGCGTGGGCGGATGCGCGGGTGCAGCGGATTTATGCCGGGACCAATGAAATCATGAAGGAGATTATTGCGCGGTCGCTGTAATGCAGCGTGATCGTTAGACCGCCTTCGCGAGCAGGCTCGCTCCCACAGGTATTGCGCAAAACCTGTGGGAGCGAGCTTGCTCGCGATGGGGTCTATGAATCAATCAAGGTGCTGGGTTCGGGTGATCCTTGTGAATCGCCTCGATCCCCTCCAGTACTTCATCCGACAGTTTCAGCTCGAAGCTCGCTAAATTGCTTTCAAGCTGCTCCATCGTCGTCGCGCCAATGATGTTGCTGGTCACAAATGGCTGCTGGGTTACAAACGCCAACGCCATTTGCGCCGGGTCCAGGCCGTGTTCACGCGCCAGTGCGACATAACGGCTGCACGCTGCTTCCGACTGCGGGTTGAAATAGCGGCTGAAGCGGCTGTAGAGGCTCAGGCGGCCTTTAGGCGGACGCGCGCCACCTTCGTACTTGCCCGACAGGAAACCGAACGCCAGCGGCGAATAGGCGAGCAAGCCGCACTGTTCGCGGATAGCGATTTCCGCCAGACCGACTTCGAAGCTGCGGTTGAGCAGGTTGTACGGGTTCTGGATCGACACGGCGCGCGGCCAGCCACGGGCTTCGGCCAGGGCGAGGAAGCGCATGGTGCCCCATGGCGTTTCATTGGACAGGCCGATGTGGCGGATCTTGCCGGCCTTGACCTGCTCGTCCAGCGCTTCGAGGGTGTCCTCCAGCGGCGTGAGGTTGGCTTCGGTCTGGTGTTTGTAACCGAGCTGGCCGAAGAAGTTGGTGCTGCGTTCCGGCCAATGCAACTGGTAGAGGTCGATGTAGTCGGTCTGCAAGCGCTTGAGGCTGGCGTCCACGGCTTCGGTGATGTGCTGGCGGTTGTGCCGCAGGTTTTTGTCGCGGATGTAGTCGATGGTGTTGCCGGGGCCGGCGATCTTGCTGGCCAGGATCCAGTCGGCGCGATCACCGCGGCTTTTGAAGTAATTGCCGATGTAGCGCTCGGTGGTGGCGTAGGTTTCGGCCTTGGGCGGCACCGGGTACATCTCGGCAGTATCGATGAAATTGATCCCGGCTCTTTTGGCCCGTTCAATCTGGGCGAAGGCTTCAGCCTTGCTGTTTTGCTCGCCCCAGGTCATGGTTCCGAGGCAGATGGCGCTCACGTTCAGATTGGTTCGGCCTAGCTGGCGATAGTCCATCGGGTGCTCCTTGGGCAAAACAATCATAAAAGCAGGTTGAATTATTTTTCGCAATCTGCATAATTGCGCACCTCTTTCTGCAGTGGAAGTGATGCGCCGCCGCCGAAGAATCTTGCCGTTGAACGGACGCGCCGACCCGAGCCCCCGAAAGCGTCTGTATCCGGCTGCCTTTGACTTGTCAAAGTACGCACTATTCAGTAAGATCCGCCGTCTAATTTACAGGGCGGCCCCTGAGGCTATAAAGAATGAAAACTTTTACTGCTAAACCGGAAACAGTACAGCGCGACTGGTTTGTCGTCGACGCTGCAGGTCAGACCCTGGGTCGTCTGGCCACCGAAATCGCGAGCCGTCTGCGTGGCAAGCATAAAGCTGAGTACACTCCTCACGTTGACACCGGCGATTACATCGTCGTTATCAATGCCGAGCAGATTCGTGTAACCGGTGCTAAAACCACCGACAAAATCTACTACTCCCACTCCGGTTTCCCGGGCGGCATCAAGTCGATCAACTTCGAAAAGCTGATTGCTAAAGCCCCTGAGCGCGTGATCGAGACCGCGGTCAAAGGCATGCTGCCTAAGAACCCGCTGGGTCGCGACATGTATCGTAAGCTGAAAGTCTATGCGGGCGCTGTACACCCTCATACTGCTCAGCAGCCCCAAGAACTGAAGTTTTAACGGAATAGTTCATTATGTCGGCGACTCAAAATTACGGCACTGGCCGTCGCAAGACCGCAACCGCACGCGTTTTCCTGCGTCCGGGTACTGGTAACATCTCCATCAACAACCGCACCCTGGAAAATTTCTTCGGCCGCGAAACTGCCCGCATGGTAGTTCGTCAGCCGCTGGAACTGACTGAGACTGTCGAGAAATTCGACATCTACGTCACCGTGATCGGTGGTGGTGTAAGTGGTCAAGCTGGCGCAATCCGCCACGGTATCACTCGCGCACTGATGCAGTACGACGAAACCCTGCGTGGCGCTCTGCGCAAAGCTGGCTTCGTTACTCGCGATGCACGTGAAGTTGAACGTAAGAAAGTTGGTCTGCGTAAAGCGCGTAAGCGTCCGCAGTACTCGAAGCGTTAATTCGCTTTTACGTTCAAAAAGAACGCCCAGTTTCCTCGCGAAGCTGGGCGTTTTTTTATGGGCGCGACTTATCAAAGAATTGCTCTGTGACAACTTGCCACAGCCGTAGAAGCCCTATACTGCAAGGCTTGGCAGTGGAGCCCCTCGGTAATTACCTTGTCAGAATTGGGGCTTTTCATTACCATTCGGCAAAATTTTTATAAGTTCAGATTTTTACTTAGTAGACGCCTGATTTAACAGGCCACAAAGCTGATGGGAGAGGACTGAATGAGCAATGACGGCGTGAATGCAGGCCGGCGTCGCTTCTTGGTAGCAGCCACATCCGTGGTGGGTGCTGCAGGAGCGGTGGGGGCTGCGGTCCCGTTCGTGGGGTCATGGTTTCCCAGTGCCAAGGCGAAAGCCGCAGGTGCACCGGTGAAGGTGAATGTCAGCAAAATCGAGCCAGGCCAGCAGATGATTGCTGAGTGGCGCGGTCAGCCGGTGTTCATTGTCCGCCGTACCGAGGAAATCCTGGGGAATCTGAAAAAGATCGAGGGCCAGCTGTCTGACCCGACCTCCAAGAACTCGACACAACCGACCTATGTCGACCCGGAAACGCGTTCGATCAAGCCAGAGGTTCTGCTGCTGATCGGTATCTGCACGCACCTGGGTTGCTCGCCGACCTTCCGTCCAGAAGTGGCACCTGCGGATCTGGGCAAGGACTGGGTAGGTGGTTATTTCTGCCCTTGCCACGGTTCCCACTACGATCTGGCTGGCCGCGTCTACAAGTCGCAACCTGCGCCTTTGAACCTGCCAGTTCCCCCGCATTCCTATGAGACCGATGACATCATTGTCGTTGGCGTCGATACGGAGAAAGCGTGATGAGCAAGTTCATGGATTGGGTTGATGCGCGCTTTCCCGCGACCAAAATGTGGGAAGACCATCTCAGCAAGTACTACGCCCCGAAGAACTTCAACTTCTTCTATTTCTTTGGCTCCCTCGCGCTGCTCGTTCTGGTCAACCAGATCGTTACCGGTGTCTGGCTGACCATGAGCTACACCCCGTCGGCGGAAGAGGCGTTTGCTTCCGTCGAATACATCATGCGCGACGTCGAGTACGGCTCGATCCTGCGTCTGCTGCACTCCACCGGCGCCTCGGCGTTCTTCGTCGTGGTCTATCTGCACATGTTCCGTGGCTTGCTCTACGGTTCGTACCAGAAGCCGCGTGAGCTGGTGTGGGTCTTCGGCATGCTGATCTATCTGGCGCTGATGGCTGAAGCCTTCATGGGTTACCTGCTGCCGTGGGGTCAGATGTCCTACTGGGGTGCCCAGGTGATCATCTCGCTGTTCGGTGCGATCCCGGTCATCGGCGACGACCTGACCCAGTGGATCCGTGGTGACTACCTGATTTCCGGTATCACCCTGAACCGCTTCTTCGCCCTGCACGTTGTTGCCTTGCCGATTGTGATCCTCGGTCTGGTGGTGCTGCACGTTCTGGCGCTGCACGAAGTCGGTTCGAACAACCCGGACGGCGTGGACATCAAGAAATTCAAAGACGAAAACGGTGTACCCCTGGACGGCATTGCCTTCCACCCGTACTACACCGTGAAAGATATCGTCGGCGTGGTGGTGTTCCTGTTCATCTTCTGCTCGATCGTGTTCTTCTTCCCGGAAATGGGTGGTTACTTCCTCGAGAAGCCGAACTTTGAAGTGGCGAACGCCTTCAAGACGCCAGAGCACATCGCTCCGGTCTGGTACTTCACACCGTTCTACGCGATTCTGCGGGCGATTCCGGACAAGCTCCTGGGCGTTATCGCCATGGGCGCGGCCATCGCTGTGCTGTTCGTCCTGCCATGGCTGGACCGCAGCCCCGTCAAGTCGATGCGCTACAAAGGCTGGATGAGCAAAATCTGGCTCTGGGTGTTCTGCATTTCGTTCGTGATCCTGGGCGTGCTGGGCGTATTGGCCCCAACCCCTGGTCGGACATTGCTGTCGCAGGTATGTACTTTTCTGTACTTCGCCTACTTCATTCTGATGCCGTTCTACACCAGGCTCGAGAAGACCAAACCGGTTCCGGAAAGGGTGACTGGCTGATGAAAAAGCTATTTGCTGTACTGATTCTTGCGGCGATGCCTGTGTTCTCGTTCGCCTCGACAGCTGGCGCTCCCGAGTTGGAAAAGGTCGATATCGACGTATCCGACAAAGCGGCCATGCAGGACGGCGCGCGTACGTTCGCCAACTACTGCATGGGCTGCCACAGCGCCAAGTTCCAGCGCTATGAGCGTGTCGCCGATGATCTGGGTATTCCCCATGATCTGATGCTCGGCAATCTGGTGTTCACCGGCGCCAAGATCGGCGACCACATGAGCATCGGCATGCAGCCGGCTGACGCCAAGGCCTGGTTCGGTGCGGCGCCGCCCGACCTGACCCTGGTCGCCCGCGTTCGTGGCACTGACTGGCTCTACGGTTACCTGAAATCTTTCTACGAAGACCCATCGCGTCCTTGGGGCGTGAACAACAAGGTGTTCCCGAACGTCGGGATGCCTAACGTTCTGGTCGGCCTGCAGGGGCGTCAGGTGGTAGGCTGTAAACAAGTTCAAATCGTCGAAGACGGCAAGAAGCAATACGATCCGCTGACCGGCACGGCTTTGACTCATGAAGCCTGCGACCAGCTGACCATACTGCCGAAAACCGGCACGCTGAACGAAGAGCAGTTCGACGAGAAGGTCAAGAATCTGGTGACCTTCCTGGCCTACTCGGCCAACCCGGTGAAGCTGCAGCATCAGCGCATCGGTACCTATGTGTTGCTGTACCTGGCGTTCTTCTTCGTATTCGCATACTTGCTCAAGCGTGAATACTGGAAAGACGTCCATTGATATTTCTGTAAAATTGCTGTCAATCGCGCGCGCCCAAGGGCGTCTCTGAAGGTGTAACGAGCCTGGTGATCCAGGCGTTACGGGAGGCGCCCTCTGGGCGCGCGCGTTTTTCCGTTTCCGATAATTTCAACAAGCGAGGAGGACCGCCATGGGCGTGACCAATCGGTTGGCCTGTTACTCCGACCCCGCCGACCACTATTCCCACCGAGTGCGTATCGTACTTGCAGAGAAGGGTGTCAGCGCCGAGATCATTTACGTGGAAGCTGGTCGCCAGCCGCCTAAACTGATTGAAGTGAACCCTTACGGCAGCTTGCCCACCCTGGTCGATCGTGACCTGGCGTTGTGGGAGTCGACCGTGGTGATGGAATATCTGGATGAGCGTTACCCGCACCCGCCTTTACTGCCGGTTTATCCAGTGGCGCGTGCCAACAGCCGTCTGCTGATTCATCGTATTCAGCGTGACTGGTGTGGTCTGGTGGATCTGATCCTGGATTCCCGGTCCAAGGAAGCAGCCCGTGTCGTGGCTCGTAAAGAGCTGCGCGAAAGCCTGACCGGCGTGTCGCCGTTGTTCGCCGACAAGCCGTTTTTCCTCAGTGAGGAACAAAGCCTGGTGGATTGCTGCCTATTGCCAATACTCTGGCGATTGCCGATTCTGGGTATAGAACTGCCGCGGCCTGCCAAGCCGCTGCTTGATTACATGGAGCGCTCGTTTGCGCGTGAGGCTTTCCAGGCGAGTCTGTCTGGTGTCGAACGCGATATGCGCTAAGGCTTAAGGAGCCGCTATGAACTCCAGTCGACCTTATCTGGTCCGCGCGCTCTACGAGTGGATTGTGGACAACGATTGCACCCCGCACATGCTGGTCAATTCCGAGTATCCGTCGGTGCAGGTGCCTCAGGGTTTTGCCAGTGACGGACAGATTGTCCTGAACGTATCGCCGGCAGCCGTGCGTCATCTGCACATGGACAACGAGGCGGTTAGCTTCGAAGGGCGCTTCGGTGGCGTGCCGCACACCCTGTATGTGCCTATCGCATCGATCCTGGGCATTTACGCCCGGGAGAACGGTCAGGGCATGGTGTTCGATCTGGAATCGCCTATGGAAGACGAGGAAGAGATCGAGCCGGATGACGACATTCCGCCACCCGACAGCGAGCCGCCGCGTCCCAGCGGTCGACCCAGTTTGAAGGTGGTGAAGTAATAAAAAAGGCGATCCGGATGGATCGCCTTTTTTGTGCCCTGTGGGAGCGAGCTTGCTCGCAATGGCGGCCTCAAGAACACCATCGCCAGCCGTGCTCCTGCTGGTATCAATCGATGTATTCGAACAACTTCACGATCTTCTGCACCCCGGAAACGCCTTGCACCAGGTTGGTGGCTTGGGCAGCTTCCTGCTTGGTCAGCAGGCCCAGCAGGTAGACGATGCCGTTCTCGGTGACAACCTTGATGCGCGAGCCCGGAATGTTCGGATCGGTGAGCATCTGGGTCTTGATCTTGGAGGTCAGCCAAGTGTCGTTCTGGCGGGCAAGGAAGCCGGAAGGTGGCAGGACTTGCAGTTCGTTGTGGACTGTCTTCACCCGCTGAACAGCCGCAGCGGCCTGTTCGGCCTTGGCCTTGAGGTCGGCACGCGGGGTTTGCCCGGCGAGCAGCACGACGCCATTGAAGCTGGTGACGACGATGTGCGAGTCGTTATCCAGGGCTGGATCGGCCTTGGCAATGTTCACGCCGACCTTGGTGTCGATCAGAGAGTCGTCGATCTTGCTGCCGAAGGTGCGGGTTCCGCGGTCATCTTCAATCGGTGCTTCACGGCTGGCGTTAACCACCGAGGTGCAGCCGCTGATGCCGAGGCACAGGGTCAAGGCCAGAAGGCCTAGGCGATTAGGGGTCATTCTTCACTCCCGAACAGTTGGCTGTCGATCAAATCGCAAAGGCAATGGATCGCCAGCAGGTGGACTTCCTGAATACGTGCGGTGACGTTGGCCGGTACGCGAATCTCGACGTCCTCGGGCAATAGCAGCGACGCCATGCCGCCGCCATCACGACCGGTCAATGCTACGACAATCATTTCGCGATCATGTGCGGCCTGGATCGCTTGAATAATGTTTGCCGAGTTGCCGCTGGTGGAAATCGCCAGCAACACATCACCCGGCTGGCCGAGGGCGCGGATCTGTTTGGAGAAGATTTCGTTGTAGCTGTAGTCGTTGGCGATCGAGGTGATCGTCGAGCTGTCGGTGGTCAGCGCAATCGCTGGCAGGCTCGGGCGCTCGCGCTCGAAACGGTTGAGCAGCTCGGATGAGAAGTGCTGGGCATCACCGGCAGAGCCGCCGTTGCCGCAGGACAGCATTTTACCTTCGTTGAGCAGGGCGTTGACCATCACCTGGCTGGCTTGCTCGATGTGCGGTGCAAGTACGTCCATCGCCATTTGCTTGGTATCGATACTGGCCTGAAAAAGCTGGCGAATTCGGGATTGCATGTCCATCTGTGTGACCTTAATTAGCGCGGCTACTCGGCACATGAATGTGCAGCCCGCAAAGCAAAGAGCAAAAGTGTTGGGTGAAAGTGTCCGGTTCGGGGCGCACGCGATCAGCTGTCGAAGGCATTCTGCAACCAGTTCAACTGATCGAGGTTGCTGTCGATGGCAACCACGTCGAAACGGCAAGGGGAATTGGCCCAACGCGACTCGCGCTGAAGAAAATACTGCGCGGCAACTATCAGTTTCTGCCGTTTGCGCTCATCGATGCTACCGAGCGCGCCACCCCATTGAGTGTTTTTTCTGTAGCGGACTTCAACGAATACTACTGTATCGCCATCAAGCATGACCAGATCAAGCTCGCCGCGTTTACACAACCAGTTCTGCGCCAGCAGGCGCAGACCTTGTTTTTGAAGATGCTCGAGCGCATGGCGCTCGGCATCTTTACCGCTTTGCTGGCGTGACCTGTCGGGCATCAGCGTGGGGTGTCCGGCAGGCGTTGAACCTGGCCGCTGACGAACTGTGCCCACGGCAATTGGCGGACCACACGTTGGTTCTGAGTCATGCCCAGGCTGCCCGATTGACCTTCGATGCGGCTGTCCGGCAGAGCCTTGAGTTGCCCCAGGCGTGGTGCCAGTCGATAGGCATCGACACCCATTGCGTACAGACGGCCCAGGCTGCCAGCAGCTTGCGGCCACTGAGCGGTCACTTGTTTGCGCAGTGGATCGTTGGCCTCCAGCAACCATGGGGTTTCGCAGAAGCGAATGCCGTTCATGTCGTTGTACTGGTTCACATCGCCGCTGGCGCTGAACACGTGGGAGGTGGCATAAACCGGCACGTCGCCGGCGTACTGGAAGTTCAGGGTCGGCTTGATCTGCTGGGCTTGTTGAGGTGTTGCGGCCAGGAAGATGAACTCGATGTCCTGGCGACGCGAAGGCTGGGCGGCTACCTGCCCGCCAACGGTGCTTTGCAGGCTCTTGGCGCGACCTTCGCTCTGACGCAGCTGGAACATGTCGGCAATCTGTTGTGCCAGTTGAACTGGTTGGTCGACGCGCTCGGTGGCGACGATGCTGCCACCGTTAGCCTGCCAATCCTGGCTGAATGCTCTCAAGACGCGATCGCCCCATTCGCCTTTCGGCACCATGATGGCTGCGCGATGCAGGCCATCGGCGCGAGCACGGCGGGACACTTCACGGGCTTCGTCTTCAGCCGCAAGACCGAACTGAAACAGCTGGGCCGGACCTTGTGCGCCTTCGCTGTAATTCAGCGCCAGGGTGGTGATCGGCAGTTGCGGGCGAGCGCTGAGCTGTTTGACCAGCGGTTTCTCCAGCGGGCCGACGACCAGTTGCACGCCGTCGGCCTGAGCCTTGCGATAGAACTCGTCGAGGGACGTCAGGCGCGAGCTGTCATAGAACTCGATGGCTGGCGGCTTCTGCCCGGCTTGTTGGGCCTGGTAGTGAGCAGCCATGAAACCTTCGCGCAGTGCTTTGCCGACCGACGCCAGCGGGCCGTCTTGAGGCAGCAGCAGGGCGATTTTGCTCAGGGGCTGGCTGGCCAGTTCCTTGAGCTTGGTCAGTGGCAGCGGCAATTGAATGGCGGCCGGGTGCTTTGGATTCTGTGCGCGCCAGTTGTCAATCGCTGCTTGCTGCTGTTCCAGGGTGCCGGCAGTTTTCACCGCCAGCGCCAGGCCCATCCAGCCGCCGAGGTCGTCGGTGGCGGTTGGCTGCAACTGGTCGGTCGGCAGCGAGGCGATCAGGGTCCAGATCGCTTCGTGGTTTTTGCTGGCGGCTTCACCTTCAAGCATTGGCGCGATGAAGATGCGCTCCCGTGCGGCGGCCAGCGTCTGGCCATCGGCTTCAAGGGCGCGGGCATGAACAGTGCCGGTGCGAACCTGTTGCTCAACCGGCAGTTCGCTCAGGCGTTGCAGGCTCGGATGACTCAAAGCTGTCAGCGCCGCTTTGGGCTGATTGCGAACCATGGCCAGTTCCGCCGCCAGGGTACTGGCGAAAACCTGTTGGCCAGGCTTGAGGGTTTCGACGGGGACTTGTTGCAGGATTTGCGCGGACTGGCCGGCATTCCCCTGACGATAGGCCAGGTCTGCCGCGCTCAGGCGCAACAGGGAGGCTTTTTCCGGGTCTTTGCTTTGGGCGGCCTGTGCGAGCAATTGCTCGATACTGGCATCCGGGGTCCGTGGAAGTTCGCCAAGGCTGGAGGAGGGCGAGCTGGCGCAAGCCGCCAGCAAGGCAGCGAGGCAGAGGGCAGTGAGCAGCCGCAGGCAAGCGATCATGTAAGTGTTCCTGATACTCGATCAAATTAGCGTGGAATTGTACCCAAGCACTGGCCGGGGCGCGATGTTACTGGTGTGAATCGATCAATTTAGCTCGTGCAAATGTTGCGGCACTGCACAAAAGGGCGCAAAACCGAGGGTTGCTTGCGCGTATCGCGAACGTCACGACGCGCTACAATGGCGGCTTTTACCGATCATGAGGTGTGCGCTTTGACTGCTCCAGGTGCTTTGAATTCCGCTGCTGGCTCGCTTTATGTGGTGGCGACGCCCATCGGCAACCTGGACGACATCAGTGCGCGTGCGCTGAAAATCCTGCGCGAGGTCGCCCTGATCGCCGCCGAAGATACCCGTCACTCACAGCGATTGATGCAGCATTTCGGCATTCCTACACCGCTGGCGGCCTGTCATGAACACAATGAGCGGGATGAAGGTAGCCGCTTTATCACCCGCTTGCTCGCCGGCGACGATGTGGCGCTGATTTCAGATGCCGGTACGCCGTTGATTTCCGATCCTGGTTATCACCTCGTGCGTCAGGCGCGTGCTGCGGGTATCAATGTGGTGCCGGTTCCGGGCGCCTGCGCGTTGATCGCAGCGTTGTCGGCGGCGGGGTTGCCGTCGGACCGTTTCATCTTCGAAGGCTTCCTGCCGGCCAAGGCTGTCGGTCGGCGCGCCCGTCTTGAGTTGGTAAAGGAAGAGCCGCGCACGCTGATTTTTTATGAAGCCCCACACCGGATCCTTGAGTGCCTTCAAGACATGGAGTTGGTGTTTGGTGGTGAGCGTCCGGCGTTGCTGGCGCGCGAGCTGACCAAGACTTTCGAAACCCTTAAAGGCTTGCCGCTGGCTGAGTTGCGCGAGTTCGTCGAGTCAGACAGCAATCAGCAGCGCGGTGAGTGCGTGGTGTTGGTGGCGGGTTGGTCTGCCCCCGAGACCGAGGACGCCGTCAGCAGTGAAGCAATGCGCATTCTGAATCTGTTGCTTGAAGAAATGCCGCTCAAGCGAGCCGCGGCGTTGGCGGCGCAAATTACCGGCGAGCGCAAGAATGTGCTGTATCAGGTCGCGCTGGATAAACAGAAGGGTGAGTAAAAACCGACGTGCAGGCGTAGCCCAAGGCGTTTAGCGCTTGTCCTTCGGCCGCTCTGCCGTTAATCTTCGCGGCGGAGAGTCGATCGGACAGTCGCTGCCCTCTATGAAAATTAGGGGGGGGAGGAAAGTCCGGGCTCCATAGGGCGAAGTGCCAGGTAATGCCTGGGAGGCGTGAGCCTACGGAAAGTGCCACAGAAAATAACCGCCTAAGCGCTTCGGCGCCGGTAAGGGTGAAAAGGTGCGGTAAGAGCGCACCGCACGTCTGGCAACAGTTCGTGGCTAGGTAAACCCCACTTGGAGCAAGACCAAATAGGGTCCCAAGGCGTGGCCCGCGCTGGGACCGGGTAGGTTGCTAAAGATGTCCAGTGATGGCCATCGTAGACGAATGACTGTTCAAGACAGAACCCGGCTTACAGATCGACTCTCCACCTTTTTCCCCCTCCCTGCTTTAATCATTGAGCAGGGCGCCTGTAGTAGCAATTTCCCTCCTTACAGAATCAACAGCAGAAGCACTTTCCTAATACCGAAAAAATCTTACTCTTAACAAATTACTTTAACTTTCGAACGCAGCCTTCAGTGCTGATTCAAGTTATTGAGCAGGATGACACGTCAGATTCTCGCTACCCCTCCTTTTACGCTCCTAAATCTCAGTTCTGTAAGGGTTTTCCTTTAATCCGCGCCTTGACGGTGCGGTGGCCGCATTCCTATAGTGTGCGCAAGTGGCGGAAAGTGGCATGAAGTGGGTTTTTTTGAGCTCAAAACGCTAATATTTGGAGAAGCGCTGACGTGTTTCGCGGAGCTAACGCTATCAGTCTCGACGCAAAGGGCCGTCTCGCTATGCCGAGCCGGTACCGTGACGAGCTCGTTTCGCGTAGTTCCGGTCAGTTAATCGTCACAATTGATGCCGTTGATCCGTGTTTGTGTGTTTACCCCCTCGATGAGTGGGAAATTATTGAAACCAAACTGCGCGCACTGCCTTCGCTTCGCGAAGAGAACCGCCGCCTGCAACGTTTACTGATTGGTAATGCCGTCGACCTCGAGCTCGATGGCAGTGGTCGTTTTCTGGTTCCGCCGCGTCTTCGTGAATATGCCAAGTTGGATAAACGCGCGATGTTGGTAGGCCAACTGAACAAGTTCCAATTGTGGGACGAGGATGCCTGGGATGCGGTTTCTGCCGCTGACCTGGCTGCCATTCAACAACCGGGCGCCATGCCTGATGAACTGCGTGATTTGATCCTGTGACTATTGATAGCGGCTTTAACCACATCACCGTACTGCTTGACGAAGCCGTGGAGGCTCTCGCCGTACGTCCTGATGGCTGCTATCTGGACGGTACGTTCGGGCGCGGCGGACACAGCCGGTTGATCCTCAGCCAGCTCGGTCCCGATGGTCGGGTGCTCGGATTCGATAAAGATCCTCAAGCGATTGCCACCGGGCAAACGCTAGCGGCCGAAGACGGCCGCTTTGTCGTTGTGCAGCGCAGCTTTGCCGAGCTCGGTTCGGAAGTCGCCGAACGTGGTCTGGACGGCAAGGTCAGCGGCGTTTTGCTCGACCTCGGCGTGTCCTCGCCGCAGCTCGACGACCCTGAGCGCGGCTTCAGTTTTCTCAATGATGGCCCGCTGGACATGCGCATGGATCCGTCCCGCGGGATCAGCGCTGCCGAATTCGTCAACACCGCCCCCGTGGAAGAAATCGCGCGGGTGTTCAAGCAATACGGCGAAGAACGTTTCTCCGGCCGCATGGCCCGTGCCGTGGCCGAGCGTCGCGACATCAAGCCGTTCGAGCGCACTGCCGATCTGGCTGAAGTCCTGAAAGTCGCCAACCCTGCATGGGAAAAGGGCAAAAACCCGGCGACCCGTGCGTTCCAGGGCTTGCGTATTCACGTCAACAACGAACTGGGTGATCTGGAAGCCGGCCTTGAAGCCGCGCTGGAATGCCTGGAAGTCGGCGGCCGTCTGGTCGTCATCAGCTTCCACTCGCTGGAAGACCGCATCGTCAAACTGTTCATGCGCAAACTGGTGAAAGGCGAAGCCGACAACCTGCCGCGCAACCTGCCGGTACGTCACGTCGCCTTCGAACCAATAATCAAAATCCATGGCAAAGCACAGTCCGCCTCCGAGGCCGAACTAAAAGCCAACCCACGTTCCCGTAGCGCCGTCATGCGCGTCGCGGAGAAGCTGCGGTGAGCAAGCTTTTCGCCAAGCCACTTCCCGGCGGAAGCTTTTTCATGTTTCTGCTGTTTATTGGCGTGCTCGTGTCGGCCATCGGCGTTTCCTACAGCGCCCACTGGAACCGTCAACTGCTGAACTCCCTGTACAACGAGTTGAGCGTGCGCGACAAGGCGCAAGCGGAGTGGGGCCGTTTGATTCTCGAACAGAGCACCTGGACCGCCCACAGCCGTATCGAAGTCCTGGCGACCGAGCAACTGAAGATGCGCATTCCAGGCGCAGCTGAAGTGCAGATGGTGGCGCCATGATGAAACTCGAGGGTGCACTCTTTCCATGGCGGTTCCGCCTGGTGCTGGGTTTGCTCGGCGTCATGGTCGCGGCGATTGCCTGGCGCATTATCGATCTGCAAGTAGTCGACCGTGCCTTTCTTAAAGGTCAGGGCGATGCGCGCAGTGTTCGTCATATTCCTATTCCGGCTCACCGTGGTCTGATCACCGACCGTAACGGCGAGCCTTTGGCCGTGAGTACCCCGGTCACCACCCTTTGGGCCAATGCCAAAGAAATGCAAACGGCCAAAGAGAAGTGGCCTGCACTGGCGGCTGCCTTGGGGCAGGCCCCGAAAGCTCTGGCCGAACGTCTCGAGGCCCAGGCCAACAAAGAATTCATTTATCTGGTGCGCGGGCTGACCCCCGAGCAGGGCCAGTCCGTGCTCGATCTGAAAGTACCGGGCGTTTATGGCATCGAAGAATTCCGGCGTTTCTACCCGGCCGGTGAAGTCACTGCCCATATGGTCGGTTTTACCGACATCGATGACCACGGTCGTGAAGGCGTCGAGCTGGCCTACGACGAATGGCTGGCCGGGGTCCCCGGCAAGCGGCAGGTGATCAAGGATCGGCGTGGCCGACTTATCAAGGATGTTCAGGTCACCAAAAACGCCAAGGCCGGAAAGCCCTTGGCGTTGTCCATTGACCTGCGTCTGCAATACCTGGCCAACCGTGAACTGCGTAACGCGATCATCGAGAACGGCGCCAAGGCCGGCAGCCTGGTGATCATGGACGTGAAGAGCGGCGAGATCCTCGCCATGGTCAACCAGCCGACCTACAACCCGAACAACCGTCGCAACCTGCAACCGGCGATGATGCGCAACCGCGCGATGATCGACGTGTTCGAACCGGGTTCGACCATGAAAGCGATTTCCATGAGCGCCGCGATTGAAACCGGGCGCTGGAAGCCGACCGATACCGTTGAGGTGTACCCGGGCACCTTGCAGATCGGTAAATACACCATCAAGGACGTATCCAAGAGCGAAGGTCCGGTGCTCGACCTGACTGGCATTCTGATCAACTCCAGTAACGTCGGCATGAGTAAGGTCGCCTTCGATATCGGCGGCGAAACGATTTTCCGTCTGGCGCAAAAAGTCGGCCTCGGCCAGGACACCGGCCTGGGCTTCCCGGGCGAGCGCGTCGGCAACCTCCCGAACTACCGCGAATGGCGCAAGGCTGAAACCGCCACGTTGTCGTACGGCTACGGTATCTCGGTGACCGCGATCCAGTTGGTCCACGCCTTCTCGGCCCTGGCCAACAATGGTCGCCTCGCGCCGCTTACCCTGATCAAAACCGACAAGGCGCCGCAAACCACACAGGTATTGCCGGAAGCTGTCGCGAAAACCATGCAAACCATGCTGCAACAAGTGATCGAAGCCCCGCGCGGTGTATTCCGTGCGCAAGTGCCGGCGTATCACGTGGGCGGCAAGTCGGGTACCGCGCGTAAAACGTCGGTCGGCACCAAGGGCTACGCCGAGAATTCCTACCGTTCGCTGTTCGCAGGCTTCGGCCCGATGAGCGATCCGCGTTACGCCATCGTGGTGGTGATCGATGAGCCGACCAAGGCCGGTTACTTCGGTGGTCTGGTCTCGGCGCCGGTGTTCAGCAAAGTGATGTCCGGGACCTTGCGCCTGATGAACATCACCCCGGACAACCTGCCACCTACTCAACAAGCGAACGCAGCACCGGTCGTTCCGCTGAAAGCCAATGGAGGGCGAGGCTGATGTCTCTGAGTCTGAACAAGATATTCGCCCACGCAGGCCGCGATCTGTTGATCCGCGAACTGACCCTGGACAGCCGCAACGTGCGGGCTGGCGATCTGTTTCTCGCCGTTCCTGGCGGCAAGTTCGACGGTCGCGCGCACATTGCCGACGCCCTGCAACGCGGCGCTGCCGCTGTGGCGTATGAAGTCGAAGGCGCGACGGTACTGCCGATTACCGATGTTCCGCTGATTCCAGTCAAAGGCCTGGCGGCGCAGCTGTCGGACATCGCCGGGCGTTTTTACGGTGACCCTAGTCGTCACCTGAACCTGGTCGGCGTGACCGGCACCAACGGCAAAACCAGCGTGACGCAGTTGGTTGCGCAAGCATTGGATTTGCTCGGCCAGCACTGCGGCATCGTCGGCACGTTGGGCACCGGTTTTTACGGCGCGCTCGAAAGCGGCTTGCACACCACGCCGAACCCGATCGCCGTGCAGGCAACCCTCGCCGACCTGAAAAAGGCGGGTGCCAAAGCCGTCGCCATGGAAGTTTCTTCCCACGGTCTGGATCAGGGCCGCGTGACCGCACTGGCGTTCGATGTGGCGGTGATGACCAACCTGTCCCGCGATCACCTGGATTACCACGGCACCATGCAGGCCTATGGTGAAGCCAAGGCCAAGCTGTTTGCCTGGAATGATTTGAAGTGCCGGGTGGTCAACCTCGACGACGATTTCGGCCGGCAATTGGCCGCCGAAAAATGCGAATCGCGCTTGATCACCTACAGCCTGGAAGACTCCAGTGCCTACCTTTATTGCCGTGAAGCGCAGTTCGATGACGAAGGCGTGCGCGCCACGTTGGTCACGCCGCAGGGTGAGCATCATCTGCGCAGCACCTTGCTCGGTCGCTTCAACCTTAGCAACGTGCTGGCCGCGGTCGGCGCCTTGCTGGGTCTGGACTACGCGCTGGACGAAATCCTCAAAGTGTTGCCGAAACTCGAAGGCCCGGCTGGCCGCATGCAGCGCCTTGGCGGTGGCACCCAGCCGCTGGTGGTGGTCGATTACGCCCACACCCCGGATGCACTGGAAAAAGTCTTGATGGCCCTGCGCCCTCATGCCAAAGGCCGTTTGCTGTGCCTGTTCGGTTGCGGTGGTGATCGCGATCGCGGCAAACGCCCGCTCATGGCCGAAGTGGTCGAGCGTCTGGCTGACAGCGTGCTGGTGACCGATGACAACCCGCGCACCGAAGACCCTGCAGTGATCTTCGACGACATCCGCGCCGGTTTTACCGCTGTGGATAAAGTCACCTTCGTCGCTGGCCGTGGCCAGGCGATTGCCCAATTGATCGCCAGCGCTTCGGCGGATGACGTGATTGTCCTGGCCGGTAAAGGTCACGAGGACTATCAGGAAATCAACGGCCAGCGTCACGCGTTCTCCGATCTGGTCGAGGCCGATCACGCCTTGACCGCGTGGGAGGTGGCCCATGTTTAAAGCCCTGAAACTGAGCGAGCTGACCGGCGCGCTGAATGCCCGCTTGGTCACTGCCGATGCCAGCTTCGACGGCGTCAGCATCGACAGCCGCGCGATCAAATCAGGCCAGCTCTTTATTGCCCTGACCGGCCCGCGTTTCGATGGCCATGACTATCTCAATGACGTCGCCGCAAAAGGCGCCGTAGCGGCGTTGGTCGAGCGCGAAGTCGCCGACAGCACACTGCCGCAGTTGCTGGTGAAAGATACTCGTCAGGCGCTGGGGCAACTCGGCGCGTTGAACCGTGCGGCTTACACCCATCCTGTCGCAGCGATTACCGGTTCCAGCGGCAAGACCACGGTCAAGGAAATGCTCGCCAGCATCCTGCGCACGCGCGGTCCGGTGTTGGCGACCCGTGGCAACCTGAACAATGATCTCGGCGTTCCGCTGACCCTGCTCGAGCTCGCGCCGGAACATACCGCAGCGGTGATCGAGCTGGGTGCTTCGCGTCTCGGCGAAATTGCTTACACCGTCGACATGACCAAGCCTCATGTGGCCGTGCTCAACAACGCCGGGACCGCCCACGTCGGCGAGTTCGGCGGACCGGAAAAAATCGTTGAAGCCAAGGGCGAGATTATTGAAGGGCTGGATGCCGATGGCGTCGCCGTTCTCAATCTTGACGACAAGGCGTTCGACATCTGGAAGACCCGCGCTTCCGGTCGCAAAGTGCTGACCTTCGCCCTGAGCAATGTCAGCGCCGATTTCTACGCCAGTGATCTGGATCGCGACGCTCGCGGTTGCCCGGCGTTCAACCTGCACACTCCTGAAGGTATGGAGCGCGTTCAACTGAACCTGCTCGGCACCCATAACGTTGCCAATGCGATGGCCGCCGCCGCCGCCGCCCACGCGCTGGGCGTGTCGCTGTTCGGCATCGCCACCGGTCTCGGCGCGGTGCAGCCGGTCAAGGGCCGCACCGTCGCGCAACTGGCCACCAATGGCATCCGCGTAATCGATGACACATACAA
>NZ_JBBWCB010000231.1:0-5180 GCF_039888995.1 Pseudomonas rossensis
ATGTAGCAGCTACCGAGCCCGCGAGGCTGCGTTCGGCGACGCAGTCGTCGTGAAATCAGGCACTGCGGTGTCCCAGGAATACCGCGTTCGCAGGGTTTACGACGACTGCGTCGCCGAACGCAGCCTCGCGGGCTCGGCAGCTGCTACGACAGATCGGTGCTATAGCCGAATCACATGCCCCTCCACCGGCGCGATCTGTCCATGAAACAGCCGGGCAATCACGCTCTGCGCGGCTTCATAGCCTTTGCTCTCGACCACTTCCAGCAATGGTTTATCAGCCGGTAGAAACGCTGCAAACCCTCTCCAATATGCTGACTGACCCCTTCCGGCCCCCACTCGGTATTGCGCTTGCGGATCTGGATCGGCGCAAAAAATAACACCGGCTGCGGCCCCTCAATAGCCGTCAATCGAGCCTCATTGGTGCTTTGCGCAGAACCGGCGAAGCAGCTGTAAACCAACTGCCCGGCAAAATGCTGGTGGACCTGATCACGTAAATCCAGGTCGCCGGAAAAGTCCACATACAACGTAGGACAGTCATTGGCCAGGCTCGTCAAGGTCAGGATGATTTTCCAGGCAGACCGCCGTGCCAAACGCGGTTTTGCTCGAAGCGCTGGAGAACACCAGCCGGGTGGCGCCAAAGAACTGCTTGTCCTGAAGGAAATCCGCCAGCATCAACGAGGTCAGGAACAGTGGCTTGAGCAAAATCTGCAGGTTTTCGGTTTCTGGGCTGTAGTACGAATCCCAACTGCAACGGGTGTATTGATTGTAAGCCGACGTCAGTGCCTGCCGATGCTCGGCGGAGTCATAGAACCCACGTTCAGTCACCCGCTCCGGGCCCATCCACAGATGGCTGGCAATCGGGAAATACCCGTAGAAGCGTTCCCCGACTTTGATACCGGCCACATCAGACGCCACGACATCGGCAAAACCCCACGCAGGGATGTGACCCCATTCCGTCAACCCTGTAGGAAAGAATCCCCAGTAGTTCATCGAATCGCCATACGCGGCATACGTAATGTTGTTGGTGGTCAACGCGCACCGGTTGATCTTGAAAATCACCTCGCCGAGTCAGGCCCGGGCGATTTTCACCGTAGAGGCGATTTACGTAGCGTTTGTTCGGATTTGGCAACGCGGCGGCTGGTCGGGGTTGACCACATCACCGGCGGGTATTCCAGGAGCTGTCGCAGAAATGGCGTGAAGCCTTCGCTTCCTGCGAGGACTTGCCCGTTCAACCGCCACCCGCAACCATTGATGCCTGGGTGATCATGGCCTGGAGTGGCCGTCGTTACTGCATCACCGCACAACCGGCGGCGGAGCAAACCGCCGCTTGACGGTCGGAAATGGAAGCGATGATCTGTAGTCGACTGGCCAGCACCCTGTAACCCCAAGGAGCAAAGCTTGCTCGCGATGGCGGCGTGTCAGTCAAATCAATGCCAACTGAAACACTGCCGTCGCGAGCAAGCTTTGCTCCTTGGGGACTTGTCACATCTTCTTGTGTTGTTCGACCCACTGCCCGTAAGCATTGATGAACTTTTGCAGGAAGGGTTTGAGCGACTCGGACAGGTTACCCGCCTCGTCAAACGCTGAACCGGCGCCGCTCAAATAAGCTTCCGGTTGCTGCATGCACGGCACATCCAGAAACACCATCGACTGGCGCAGGTGGTGATTGGCGCCAAAACCGCCGATAGCGCCCGGCGAGGCACTGATCACGGCACCAGGCTTGCCGCTCCAGGCACTTTTTCCATAGGGACGCGAACCCACATCGATCGCATTCTTCATCGGCGCCGGCACCGAACGGTTGTATTCGGGGGTCACGAACAGCACCGCGTCGGATGAGCTCACTTGTTGCCGGAAAGTGCTGTAGGCTGCCGGCGGTGAAGCACCATCGATGTCTTCGTTGTAGAGC
This sequence comes from Pseudomonas rossensis, assembly GCF_039888995.1. Taxonomy (NCBI): domain Bacteria; kingdom Pseudomonadati; phylum Pseudomonadota; class Gammaproteobacteria; order Pseudomonadales; family Pseudomonadaceae; genus Pseudomonas; species Pseudomonas rossensis. The sequence continues at coordinate 1,907 of NZ_JBBWCB010000231.1, forward strand.
GGCAGATCGCCGATTTCGACGATAACCAGTTTGAGATTGGCAGGCGCCAGCTCGGCCAGGGCCAGCGCCACCTTGCGATTGATCGATTCCTTTCTCAAGCTGCCGACCAGTACAGCGATCGTATAGACGTTGCTCATGGAAGATTCTCGACTGTCCGATGGAAAGAGCTTGTAGTTATAGATGACGATTCAACCAGTGGGCGACTGAAAAACGCCGCCCCTGACTATTTTTTTCCTGTAGGAAAACTTACCTCGCCCAACCACGGTCTACAGAGCCGCAAATTGAGTGATTTATCCCCAGAGGTTCTAAGCAGATGGCAGCAGTACTCGTCGGTCAGTTCCATGCAAGAGACGCGGAAGGCCGCGTTTATTCCGTGCATGAGTTCCAGGAATCCACCCCGTCGGCAGACGGTCTCACTGGCTCGGTGCCTGTCACCACTTATAAGCTGGCCATTGGCGACCGCGTGCGGAAACTCGATGACAACCAGTTTTTGCTGGTGCAGTCGGACGTGACCATCGTGCGCGAACCCGACACCTATGTTGGCAACCTGCCGGAAACCAACGTCGCTTCATAACCCCGTGTTATGAGCAGAAGTCATATGCGCGCACTTGAGTTAGGATTCAGCCACTGACTCCCTCACCTGCTGAACATGGACTTCACGCATGCGTTTACGTCATATCGAAGTGATACAGGCGCTCCTGCAGACCGGTCACCTGGGCACCGCCGCCGAATGGCTGCAGTTGCCTGTGGCCGAAGTCGAAGGGATTCTGCGCGACGCCGAGGATCAGTTGGGTTTCATGCTGTTTTCCAGCGTGCGTGGACGCCTGCAGGCCACGCGCGAGGCGCGGGAGTTGCAGGTCCAGATCGCCCACGTCTACGAAGCGCTGGAGCCGGTTCAGCGGCTGGCCAACAGCCTCAAGCAATATCAGGCTCCGCCCTTGCGGATCGTCTGCACGCCGCCCCTGGCGCAGCAGCTATTGCCACAGAGCATTGCCGCCCTGCGCCGACGCCTTCCTGACGCGCCTTGCACCCTTCTGAGTCAACCTACCCGCGAGATCGTCAGAAACCTGCTGCTGCGTGAAAGCGATCTGGGCCTGAGCCTGCATGACCCCGATCACGCCGACATTCATTGCCACGTGATCGCCCAAGGCAAACTTCAGCTGCTGGCACCCCACGGCTGGTTGCAACCTAAACAAAAGTACATCTCACTGCAGGACCTGGCCGGCCAATCGATGGTGGGCCTGGAAGGTCATGATCCCCTGAGTCCGGCGCTGGAAAACAAGCTGCATGCCCTGCGCCCTGCCCCGGTCATTCATACCCGGGTACAGACTCATCAGATGATGCGCAGCATGGTCGAGGCCGGTGAAGGTCTGGCCATCGTCGACCCTTTCACCGCCCTCGGGGCCAAATCGGCCGGGCTGGATGCCTGCCCGCTGGCGCCGGCCGTGCCGATCAGCCTGTATGCCTTGACCCTCAAGAACGGCGAGCCATCACCGGCGATTCAGGCACTGCTGGGCATCATCACGGAACAAGCCGTGGCGATGTTGGCGAACTAACCGGGGTTTCCAGTGGGTTATCGAACAATCGATACCAGAACAGCGCCACTTCGGCGGTGTTCGGATCGATCCCGCGATAACGCAAATGATCGATTCCGCCCAAGACATAACCGCGGCGCTCATAGAGCCGGCAGCCCCCCAGGTTGTTGTTCTGGGTTTCAAGCATGATGCCCGGCAGTTTCTTTTTTCGGCTCCAGAACTGCGCCACATCCAGCAACGCCTTGGCCACGCCATGACGACGCGCCGGCGCATGCACCGCCAACTCGTCGATATGGGCAAAGCCGTTCCAGTTGGTGCTGACCACCAGGTGACCCACGGGTTCATCATCGAGATAAGCCATGAAAATCGCGCTGTCAGCGGCATCGCGGAAACTGCTGAACTCTTCGGGATCAATGCCGTAGCACTTACGATAGGGCGTGATCGGCGTCACCGGCCACTGCTCCACCGGTTTTCCGATTTCGGCGGCACCGTAGGCCGCGACTTCAAAACTGAAATCACTGCCCCAGATGTAGGCTGCAAAACCATCGTCGGCAACGCGCACCGACAGCCCTGGGTATTTCGGATTCATGATCGGTTGCATACTGGGAAAGGTCCTCATTCCTTGATGCAATCAACGGTGTAATGCCGTCCATTGCCCTCGTCTTCGTGTTGCAATCCGTGCACATCAGCGACAAACCCCGGGAAGCTGCTATCGAACGTGCGGGCAAACGCCAGGTAATCGATGATCGAGCGCGTCGACTCGGTAAAGCGCTCGCCGGGCATGATCAACGGAATCCCCGGTGGGTACGGCACCAGCATCACCGCGGCGATCCGCCCATCCAGAGCATCGATCGACACCGCTTCAACCTCGCCACGCACTAATTGATCATAAGCGTCAGACGGCTTCATGGCGATTTCCGGCAGCACTGTGTACATGCGCTTCAGGTGTTTGGCCGTGGCATTGCTGCGATAGCAGGCGTGCAGTTGATCGCACAGATCGCGCAACCCCATGCCCCGATAGCGCGTGACATTCTCTTGCGCCACGCACGGTAGGCACGTCGCGAGGCTGACATTGGCATCGTAGCTGCGCTTGAACTCCAGCAACTCGGTCAGCAGCGTGCTCCATTTACCCTTGGTGATACCCATGGAGAACAGTACCAGGAACGAATACAGCCCGGTCTTTTCAACGACCAACCCACGTTCCCAAAGGAATTTGCTGACCACCGCCGCCGGAATCCCGCGCTGGCTGAGGGCGCCGCCAGCCGTCAGGCCCGGCATCACCAACGTGACCTTGATCGGATCAAGCAGCACGTAGTCGTCGGTCACGCCGCCAAAGCCGTGCCAGTCGGCGTCGGGTTGCAGCAGCCAGTCATCGGTGACCACACGGTTGATGCCCTCCACCGACGGCGGTTGCCAGATGGAAAACCACCAATCGTCAGCGGCGATGTGCTGGCGCAAATTGGCCAGCGCCCGGCGGAAACTCAGCGCCTCGTCGAACATTTCCTGCAACAGCGATCGCCCGGCCGGGCCTTCCATCATGGCCGAAGCCACATCCAGCGAAGCGATGATGCTGTACTGCGGCGAGGTAGAGATGTGCATCATGAACGCTTCATTGAAGCGATCCCGATCCAGCTGCCGCGCGCCGCCGTCCTGGACGTGAATCATCGATGCCTGGCTGAACGCCGCCAGCAGTTTGTGGGTGGAATGGGTGGTGAACACCAGCGGGCCATCGTCACTGC
>NZ_JBBWCB010000232.1:0-5094 GCF_039888995.1 Pseudomonas rossensis
GCCCAGCACTATTTTCACCATCGACGCAGCGGTGGATGACGAAACGTTGCTCGTCGAGGCCTGCGAATCGTTGGCAGCAGCCAGCGCCATAGTCAACGATCTCACCGACTTAACGGACGGCCCACGACGCCAAACGATGCTGGTGCTGCAACGGGTCATCATGTTGGGTGAGTTAGCGGTTAATCGCGTATTGGATAACCACAAGCCTGGGTAGTCGCCAGGCGGGTAGCGAGGGCGCTTGCGCCCTCGCTGTTTAGCAGCATTCACGCGGCTCGTGGTCACGCTGGAAGGTCCTCTCAGACCCCACGTCGCACCGGATAGCTCTTGATCACATCCAGAAACTCGATGCGACGTTCGCTGACCAGCAACTGCGGGAGCAGCTGTTCATACGCCTGTCGGTACGGCTTGCTCAGGTGACGCGTAATGAAGTCGTCCTTGCTGCAGTTCCAGGTTTCGTAGAGCACCAAGGTGTTCGGGTCGTCCTGGAGTTGGTGGACCCAGGTGTTGACGAAGTCCGGCTCGGCCGACATCTGGTGCACCACGTCCAGCAGCCGTTCTTTCATTTCGGCGAAACGTTCCGGTTTGGCCGGCAGGTAAACGATAAACGCGACTTGATCACTCATTTCATCACCTTCGCACGCTGGGATTGGGTTACTGCGGCTGGTTCTGCGGGAACAGGTTGCGACGGGTTTCTTCGTCGAACTCCGCCTTCAGCACCAGTTTCTCTTTAAGACCGTGGGCACGTTGAGCGGCTGGTCGGGCGCTGATTTCATCGAACAGGCGCTTGACGCTCGGGTACGCCGCCAGACCGTTCTCGCCGAGGATGTACGGCGCGTAATTGGCCCAACCCCAGAGCGCCATGTCGGCGATGCTGTAGGTGTCGCCAGCCAGGTACTGATGGTCGGCCAGTCGCTGATCGAGCACGCGGTAGTGGCGTTCGACTTCTTTGAGGTAGCGGTTTTTCGCATACGCCAGGTCTTCCGGCGCGTGGTGCAGGAAATGCACCGCCTGGCCGGAAAATGGCGACAGGCCGCTCGCGATGAACATCAGCCATGACAGTAGGTCGGCTTGCCCGGCCACGGAGGTCGGCAGGAAGCGCTGATGTTTCTGCGCCAGGTGCAGCAGGATCGCCTGGGAGTCGAAGACGGTCGCGTCGCCATCGACCAGGGCTGGCACCTTGGCGTTCGGGTTGATCGCCAAAAAGGCCGGCAGGTGTTGCTCGCCTTTGAAGGTATCGACGCCGATCAATTCGTAGGGCGTTTGCAGTTCTTCAAGCAGCAGGGCGACTTTCATCGGGTTCGGCGATGGGTGGAAAAAGAACTTCATGGTGTAGGCCTCAGTCAGTGGTTGGTTTTGAACTGAGGCTGATGTTGAAGTAAACACGTTCGAATGACGTGCGAGCTTTTTGCTTTACTCGTTCGAAACTATCGAACGTGTTATCGGCGCTTTAGCAGTTGATCGCGACGTGGCGATGACTGCACCGGCGATAATCAGCAGCGCGGGGAAGATCAGAATCGGGCTGGCATGGCTGCGTCCCACGGTGATCAGCAACAACGTGGAAATCAGCGGCGCCAGGTAGGACAGCGCCCCCAGCGTCGCCAGACTGCCGTGTTTGGTGGCGTGGTCCCAGGCAAGAAACGCCAGTCCTACCGGTCCAAGCCCGAGGACGACAATCGCGGTCCATTGGCTGAAGTCGGGCTGTACCGTGGTTTCGAACGCCAGGTGACAGACCAGTCCGGCCACGGCGACCAGGCCACAGATGCCACCAATGATGCTGCTCGGTACTTCGCTGAACCGGCGGTTGATCACCGAGTAAACCGACCAGATCAGCGCGCAACCGAACGCCGCAAGATAACCGGCGATGGGCATTGCGGCGCCAGCATTCGGGGCACGCTGCTGCATGATGAAGGCAGTGCCGGCCAAGCCCAGCAGTGCGCCGAGCAATTGCCGTTTGTGCAGCCTTTCTCCGGCCGAGAACGCCGACAGCAACACCAGCAACAGTGGCCAAAGGTAGTTGATCAGACTGGCTTCAGCTGCCGGGGCGGCTTTGAGTGCGAAAAAGTACAGCGCGTGATAAACGAAAATTCCGACGAACCCGGTCGCCCATACAGCCCAGGGCTGGCGCCAACTGGTGAACCCTGCGATCCCGCGTCGGCCCAGAATCATCAGGCTCGCCGCGAACGCCGCGCCGAAGCCCAGTGTCAGCAGTTCAAACGGTGGAATGCCTTCGGTGAGGGTGGTCAGCAATGCCAGCGAGGACCAGAGCACTATCGCAATCACGCCGACGGCCGTCGCGCTGTGGCTGTTTCGAAGCGGAGTCATGTCTGTTCCTTCAGCGCGATGAGCGGGCGACCATCCTGGCCCGATGACATCAACCAGCTTAGCGTTTGATCGCCGTACGTCCAGCGTCCGGTGAGGGGCTCGCCGGCTTGGCCAACAAGCGCTTGGTCACCCCGAGCATCCCTACTGACATCGCGACGCCCAGGGCGAACGCGGTCAGACCCATGCCAGGCAAGGCCAGCGCCAACACCAGGCAAAACGCAGCGAACGAATACATGCCAGTCGCCGTCGCTCGCAGCAATGCGGCCGTAAACGCTGGGCCGCGGGTTTGCTGGGAAAACACCGCCATCACGCTGCCGAGCACCGGGAAAACTGCGAGCAGACCGCTCCAGCCTTCGCCGACGGTGCTGGCGAGTAATGTCACGGCGAGGGTGAGCAGGGCGCCGGCAATCATGCGCAGCAGCAGTCTGTCGGACTTCGGCGCCGGGCCTGTAACGATGGGTTGCACGCTGGGAAACAGGTATGGCGCCGCCAGTAGCGCGGTGGCGGCCGCAATCACCGAGAACACCAGCGACGGTGGAATCAGCGAGAGCACCACGGCCACGGCGGCCCAGACCAGCAGTGAAATCGTCAACGCCCATGGCCATCCCGCCCGTTGAGCGACCTGGGCGTAGGTCACGCAGAAGGCAATCATCGCGAACATCGCCGACAACGCCGCCGTCGCTGATTGAGCGGCGAACACCTGGCCTTGTTCGATGGCAAGGAAGAACAGAATCGGCCCGACCACCACCGGCAATCCCGACAGCCAACCGGCTACGCTCGGGCCCCAGCGTTTGCCAGCCAGTGAAATCAACAAGAGAAAGCCTGGAATCACCAGCAGTTTAAGCATCAACACGCACGCGTCTCCGACCTGAGTGGGGCGCTAACGTTAGCACTGCGGACGTAGGATTGCTCTAGGAATGAGGAGATTTTGTATACAAAGCTTACGGCTCAAATAATTGTACAAAATGATGCTTTGCGTATAAGTTTTTAGCAGATACCCATGGTGAAAAGAACGCGATGAACAGACCCCGATTACGCCTGTATTACGGTGTGTTGTTGCTGGGATTGTCAGGCACTCAGGCCTTGGCCAATTGGCAGGAGGCATTGCCCGGTGCGCAGATCATCGGCACCGGCGAGTTTCGGGTGTTCGGTTTCGCCGTCTACAACGCTCGGCTCTGGAGTGCGGCCCGGCCCTTGGCGCCGGACCAGCCGTTTGCCCTGGAACTGATCTATCAGCGCAGCATTTCCCGCGATGATCTGGTGCAGGCCAGTGTCGATGAAATCAAGCGGTTGTCCGGCGCCTCGGTCAGCACCGAGCAACTCGAGCGCTGGAAGGTGCAGATGCAACAGTCGTTCGTCGATGTAAAAGCCGGCACCCGCATTACCGGCGTTTATTTGCCGGGGCAGGGGGCGCGGTTCTTTGTCGGCCAGCAGCCGCAACACGAGGTGAAAGACCCGCAATTCGCCCGGGTCTTTTTCGATATCTGGCTCGACCCACGTACACGTAATCCCGAGTTGCGCCAGCAGTTGCTGGGCAGCGCCAAGCCTTGAGGTGCATGACATGCTGAAGAATCTGCTGTTGGTGTTGTGCGTCTGCCTGGCCGGTTGCAGCGTCGATGTGCAGCGCTACAGCGAGCAAAACCCCAAGCTCGATCTACCCGGGTTCTTCGTCGGGCGAGTGGATGGCTGGGGAATGTTCCAGAAGCGCTCGGGCGAGGTGATCAAGCGCTTTCATGTGCTGATCAACAGCCGAATGGACGGCCAGAACCTGATCATGCATGAAGCCTTTACCTACAGCGATGGCACCCGGCAGACCCGCGTCTGGACGTTGTACCCGGACGGCCCTGGCCGTTGGCGCGGTACGGCCAGCGATGTGGTCGGCGAGTCCCGCGGTGAGGTCGCCGGCAACGCGCTGCACTGGCGCTATGAACTCAGCCTGCCGGTGGACGACAAGGTCTACCAAGTGCATTTCGACGACTGGATGTACTTGCTGGACGAAAACACCATGGCCAATCGCTCAGCCATGACCAAGTTCGGTGTTGAGTTGGGCCAGGTGACATTGTTCTTCCGCCGCCACGGCGCCTGATACCCGGGCATCTGCCTCTGGGGCGCACGGGCTGAAACGTCTAAGCTGCGCTTTTCCACCTGTCGACGGATGTTTGCGTGAAATTCAGTTTGCCCAAAACCGCCACGGCGCCGTTCTGTCCGCCGGAAGTGGCGGGCAGCGTGGCCGTTGATCCGCGCGCCTCATTCTTCAAGCGAATGCTGCGCTTTGCCGGTCCTGGTTTGCTGGTGTCCATCGGCTACATGGACCCGGGCAACTGGGCGACCGCCATAGAGGCCGGCTCGCGGTTTGGTTACAGCTTGTTGTTCGTGGTGCTGCTGGCGAGTCTGGCGGGGATGGTGGTGCAGTGTTTGTGTTCGCGCCTGGGCATTGCCACCGGGCGTGATCTGGCGCAGTTGTCCCGGGAGCGCTACAGCACGCGCACCGCACGGACCCAGTGGGTGTTGGCGGAATCTCGATCATCGCCACTGACCTGGCCGAAGTGCTCGGCTGCGCCCTGGCGTTCCATTTGCTGCTGGGCTGTTCGCTGACCTTCGGAATCGCGCTCACGGCGTTCGACACGTTGCTGGTGCTGGCCCTGCAAAACCGTGGCTTGCGCCGACTCGAAGCGATCATGCTGGTGTTGGTGGGCACCATTGGCGTGTGTTTTTTCGTTGAATTGCTGCTGATCAAACCCTACTGGCCGGACGTCGCCCGGGGTTTCACTC
>NZ_JBBWCB010000233.1:0-5045 GCF_039888995.1 Pseudomonas rossensis
GCGTTTCTGGAGGTGGCCCATGCTCAATTCTGGATCGAGTGACTCGCGTCCGGGTCCGCCGCTGTGGCTGTTGGCGGAGTTGACCTATCGTTGCCCGCTGCAATGCCCGTATTGCTCCAACCCGCTGGACTTTGCCCAATCAGGCGAAGAGTTGAGCACCGAAGAATGGATCCGGGTGTTCCGCGAGGCCCGGGAAATGGGCGCCGCGCAACTGGGTTTTTCCGGCGGCGAACCGTTGGTGCGTCAGGACCTGGCCGAACTGATCAAGGCCGCGCGGGACATGGGTTACTACACCAACCTGATCACCTCGGGTATCGGCCTGACCGAGCAGAAGGTGCGCGATTTCAAGGTCGCGGGGCTGGACCATATTCAGATCAGCTTCCAGGCCGCCGACGAAGCGGTAAACAACATGCTCGCCGGTTCGCGCAAGGCCTTCGCCCAGAAACTCGCGATGGCCCGTGCGGTGAAGGCCCAGGGCTACCCGATGGTGCTGAACTTCGTCACCCATCGGCACAACATCGACCAGATCGCGCAGATCATCGACTTGTGCCTGGAGCTGGAAGCGGATTTCGTCGAACTGGCGACGTGCCAATTCTACGGCTGGGCCGAGCTCAACCGCGTTGGCCTGTTACCCACGCGCGAACAATTGCAGCGTGCCGAGCGCATCACCCACTCATACCGCGAGCGTCTTGAAGCGCAGGGCCACCCGTGCAAGCTGATTTTCGTCACCCCGGATTACTACGAAGAACGTCCCAAGACCTGCATGAACGGTTGGGCCAATCTGTTTCTCGACATCACCCCCGACGGCACGGCGTTGCCTTGCCACAGCGCCCGCCAGTTGCCGGTGCAGTTCCCCAATGTGCGCGAGCACAGTATCGAGCACATCTGGACTGATTCTTTTGGTTTCAATCGCTTTCGTGGCGATGACTGGATGAAGGAGCCGTGCCGCTCCTGCGATGAAAAGCACAAGGACCTGGGCGGCTGCCGCTGCCAGGCATTCATGCTGACCGGCGACGCCGCCAACGCTGACCCGGTGTGCAGCAAATCCCCGCACCACGGTGTGATTCTCAAGGCCCGCGAGGAAGCCGACGCACCGGGGCTGGGCATGGAACACCTGACGTTGCGTAACGAGAAGGCTTCGCGACTGATCTATCGCGGGTGAATCGAAAAGGTGCGTCCGACTCAGATCCCTGTGGGAGCGGGCTTGCCCGCGATTGCGATCTGACAGTCAGCATCGATTTTGAATGTACTGGCCTCATCGCGGGCAAGCCAGCTCCCACAGGGAACACCAGCGCATACAAAATCCGGGACACCTCGGGCGAGGCTACCCATTGGTCTGATTGCATTCACAGCCGGATGCTTTAGTGTGGACGTTACCTTCCAAAACAATAAAAACAGGCTTTCCAATGAGCCAGAGTCTCAGCCAGCTGCGTAAATTCGTTTCGCCTGAAATCATCTTTGGTGCCGGCTGCCGGCACAACGTCGGCAATTGCGCCAAAACCTTTGGTGCCCGCAAGGTGCTGCTGGTCAGCGATCCCGGTGTGATTGCCGCCGGTTGGGTCGCTGATGTCGAGGCCAGTCTGCAAGCCCAGGGCATCGAGTATTTCCTGTACAGCGCTGTCTCGCCCAACCCAAGGGTCGAAGAAGTGATGCTCGGCGCCGATCTGTACCGGGAAAATCATTGCGATGTGATCGTGGCCGTCGGTGGCGGTAGCCCGATGGATTGCGGTAAAGGCATCGGCATTGTTGTCGCCCATGGGCGCAGCATCCTCGAATTCGAAGGCGTGGACACGATCCGTGTCCCCAGCCCGCCGCTGATCCTGATTCCGACCACCGCCGGCACCTCGGCCGATGTCTCGCAATTCGTGATCATCTCCAACCAGCAAGAACGCATGAAGTTCTCCATCGTCAGTAAGGCGGTGGTGCCGGACGTGTCGTTGATCGACCCGGAAACCACGTTGAGCATGGACCCGTTCCTGTCGGCCTGTACCGGCATCGATGCGTTGGTGCATGCCATCGAAGCGTTTGTTTCCACCGGTCACGGGCCGTTGACCGATCCCCATGCGCTGGAGGCGATGCGCCTGATCAACGGCAACCTGGTGCAGATGATCGCCAACCCGAACGATATCGCCCTGCGCGAGAAAATCATGCTCGGCAGCATGCAGGCCGGGCTGGCGTTCTCCAACGCGATCCTCGGCGCCGTGCACGCGATGTCCCACAGCCTCGGTGGCTTTCTCGACTTGCCTCATGGCTTGTGCAACGCAGTGCTGGTGGAACACGTGGTGGCGTTCAACTACAGCTCCGCACCTGAGCGCTTCAAGGTGATCGCCGAGACCTTTGGCATCGATTGCCGGGGCTTGAATCACCGGCAGATTTGCGGACGTCTGGTGGAACATCTGATCGCTCTGAAACACGCCATCGGCTTCCACGAAACCCTCGGACTGCACGGGGTCAGCACTGCGGATATTCCGTTCCTGTCGCAACACGCCATGCACGACCCGTGCATCCTGACCAACCCGCGCGAGTCCAGTCAGCGTGATGTCGAGGTCGTCTATGGCGAAGCCCTCTGACGAACAGCAACGGGCGCTGGCGGGGTTACTGGGATTAGGCAGCCAGTCGGCGCGCAAGAGTCATTACCCGGAATTGGCCGCGCGCCTTGACGAGCTGGAAGCCGAGCGCAATCGCTATAAATGGCTGTTCGAAAACGCGGTCCACGGGATCTTTCAGGCTAGCCTCCTGGAAGGCATGCGCGCCGCCAACCCGGCACTGGCGCGGATGCTCGGCTATCAGGACCCTCAGGAGGTGCTGTTTTCGCTGGCCGATCTGGCGAGCAACCTGTTTGTCGGCGGCGCTCAAGAGTTGGAAAACATCGGTGAAATGCTCAAGCGTGAGCGCAGCTTGCTCGGTTACGAAACCCAATTGCGGCGCAAGGATGGCAGCAGCCTCGACGTGCTGATGAACCTGTTGCTCAAGCCCGATCAGGAAGGGCTGGTGGAGGGGTTTGTCGCCGACATCACCGAACGCAAACTCGCCCAGCAGCGCCTGCAGCAACTCAATGACGAGCTGGAGCAACGGGTCACCGCGCGCACCGACGAGTTGCTGGAAGCCAACCGTAACCTGCAACAGCAGATCACCCAGCGTAAACAGATCGCCCAAGCCTTGCGCGATGCCCGGGACGCCGCCGAGGCCGCCAATCGCAGCAAGGACAAATACCTCGCCGCCGCCAGTCATGACCTGCTGCAACCGCTCAATGCCGCGCGTTTGCTGATCTCGACCCTGCGCGAACGCAAGCTGCCCGACGTCGAACAGGTGCTGGTGGAGCGTACTCACCAGGCGCTGGAGGGAGCAGAAGATTTGCTCACCGATTTGCTGGATATTTCCCGGCTCGATCAGGCGGCGGTCAAACCGGACATTGCGCTGTACCGCCTTGACGAATTGCTCGCGCCGTTGGTGTCGGAGTTCCAGTCAGTGGCCCAGGCTGAAGGATTGAACCTGCGGGTGCACATGGGCGATTACGCCATCAGCACCGACTTGCGCCTGATGACGCGGATCCTGCGCAACTTCCTCAGCAACGCCTGCCGCTACACCGACAAGGGCAACATCTTGCTGGGTGCCAGACGCCGGGGTGAAATGCTGCGCCTGGAAGTCTGGGACACCGGGCGCGGGATCGCGGCGGACCGACTGGATTCGATTTTCCTCGAGTTCAACCAACTGGACGTCGGACGCGCCGCCGACCGCAAGGGTGTGGGCCTGGGGCTGGCCATCGTTGAGCGCATCGCCAAGATCCTCGGCTATAAAGTCGGGGTTCATTCGTTGCCGGGGCGCGGTTCGATGTTCAGCATCGATGTGCCGATTTCCCATGAGGTTCCGCTGCCGATCAGCCTGGCGGCGCCACAACCCGGCGCCGGCAATCCATTGCCGGGCCGGCGTTTGCTGGTGCTGGACAACGAAGTGAGCATTCTCGAAAGCATGAGCGCGCTGCTTGGGCAGTGGGGCTGCGAGGTGGTCACGGCCACTGATGAATTTTCCGCACTGGCAGCCTTGCAGGGGCGACCGCCGGAACTGATTCTGGCGGACTACCACCTCGATCACGGCGTGGTGGGTTGTGATGTGGTCAGGCATTTGCGTGAGCATTACCACCAGGTAATTCCGGCAGTCATCATCACTGCCGACCGCACGGATCAGTGTCGGCGCTCATTGCAGCGACTCGACGCACCGCTGCTGAACAAACCGGTGAAACCCGGCAAATTGCGCGCGGTGCTGAGTCAGTTGCTGGGGTAACAGCGGCAGACCCGTGCCGCGCACGCTCCAGTTGACGATGCTGCCACCGAGTTGCGGGGCGAGGGTGAGGTGGGTGAGTTCGGCTCCGGTAAGCCTTTCACCCCGGGATTGAGGGCAAACACACCGCCGGCCAGCGACTGTTCGTCATGGTCGTCGCCGGGGCGTATCGAGGTCACGAACAGGGTGTCCAGGCGACTGCCGCCGAAGGCGCACATGCTCGGTTTTTTTTACCGGTACGGCGAGGGAACGGTCCAGGAGTTGATGCATGTCGACAAACAGCCGCCGGTTGGACGGTGTGCCGCTGTCGATGTCGTAATCAAAGGCCCAGATTTGCCGGGATGACGGAGCGCGAAGGTTGGGCGAGGGGTACAGACGGAGGAATTGCGGACGAGCTTGCTCACAGTGACGCTCCCGTGTTTCTTGGTTGTTTTTATTTTTGTTATGCATCGTCGTACAACGTCGGGGCGGATTATTTGCAAGTGTTACGGGGAATCTCAATCAGAAGTTGTACGAAGACTTGGCGCGATTTTGTAGTATGTCGAAGAACCCTGTGGGAGCGAGCCTGCTCGCGAATAGGCTCTGACAGGCAACATTGATGTTGAATGACACACCGCTTTCGTCGGAACGCCGCCCGGAGCCGGCTCGCTCCCACAGGGATTGGCGTTTTAGCCGGTGATCATCGGCGGCATCGTGCCGAGTAAAGAAACGGCAGCCACCGCTCCCATCCCCAGCAACCATTCGAAGATGACGCTGCTTTTCAGAGC
>NZ_JBBWCB010000234.1:0-5003 GCF_039888995.1 Pseudomonas rossensis
GTGTAGTCGTTGCCGTTGGCCTTCTTGTACCAGTCGTAGATGCGACCTACGAACGGCGAAATCAGGAATACTCCGGCGTCAGCACAAGCCGCTGCCTGAGCGAACGAGAACAGCAGCGTCAGGTTGGTCTGGATGCCTTCTTTTTCCAGAATTTCGGCAGCGCGGATACCTTCCCAGGTGGAAGCGATCTTGATCAGCACGCGGTCACGGCCAATGCCGGCCTTGTCGTACAGGTCGATCAGACGGTGCGCACGCTTCAATACGGCGTCAGTGTCGAACGACAGGCGCGCATCCACTTCGGTGGAAATACGGCCAGGGATCACTTTCAGAATTTCTTGCCCTACCGCGACGCCAAAACGGTCGCTGGCCAGGCCAACATCGCCCTTGCAGTCGCTGACGCATGCGTTCAGCAACTCGGCATAACCGGGAATGGCCGCCGCTTTGAGCAGCAGGGAAGGGTTGGTGGTAGCGTCCACGGGTTTAACGCGAGCGATAGCTTCGAAGTCGCCGGTATCGGCAACCACGGTGGTCATTTGTTTGAGTTGTTCCAGCTTGGAAGTCATGGGCGTGCTCTGTCCTATGGGTCTAATGACATTACCCGAGCGCTGACAGCCACTCAAGGGTGCGTGTACGTATCGAGGGCCCCAGCGGCAACATCCGGAAAACGGCTGTTTGAAAGGCGGGGCGCGGTATCGGTAAATACGATGCCAAATCAGACCACAGGTTCAACCCAAGCGACCGTTAACGCCCCTCAAGCAGCTCCGCCGCCTGGTCCAGCAACACCAAAGGCTCTTTTGCCTTGTGAATATCCACCGACAACAACTGCCGAAACTTGCGCGCCCCCGGAAACCCGGTGCCCAGCCCCAGCACATGCCGAGTGATGTGGTGCATCGAGCCGCCCGCATCGATATGCGCGGCTATATAAGGCCGCAACTGCGCCAGAGCCTCGGCCCGGCTGATCACCGGCGCCGTGCTGCCGAACAGTTGCTGATCCACCTCAGCCATCACATAAGGATTGTGATAGGCCTCACGGCCCAACATCACGCCGTCGAACGTCTGCAAATGCTCGTGACAGGCTTCCAGTGTCTTGATCCCGCCGTTGAGAATAATCTCCAACTCTGGAAAATCCGTCTTCAACCGCGCCGCCACGTCATAACGCAGAGGCGGAATATCGCGGTTCTCCTTCGGCGACAACCCCTCCAGAATCGCAATCCGCGCATGCACCGTAAAACTCGTGCACCCGGCATCCCGAACCGTGCCGACGAAATCACACAACTCCTCGTAACTGTCCCGGCCATTAATCCCGATCCGATGCTTCACCGTCACCGGAATCGACACCGCATCGCGCATCGCCTTCACACAATCAGCCACCAACTGCGGATGCCCCATCAGGCACGCACCGATCATATTGTTCTGCACCCGATCACTCGGGCAGCCGACATTCAAATTCACCTCGTCGTAACCGTGCTCCTGCGCCATGCGCGCGCACATCGCCAGGTCCAGCGGCACACTGCCGCCGAGCTGCAGGGCGAGCGGATGTTCGGCTTCGTTGTGACGCAGGAAGCGGTCGTGATCGCCGTTGAGCAGCGCGCCGGTGGTGACCATTTCGGTGTAGAGGAGAGCGTGCTTGGAGAGTAGGCGTAGGAAAAAACGGCAATGCCTATCAGTCCAGTCCATCATAGGCGCAACGGAAAACCGCCGAGATAGCGCAGGGCTTGTGTTTACTGGGCTGGAGTGGGTGTTTGGTACCATTTTTCTCAACGTATTTATAGCGTGTTTTTAGGCGTTTTCAGGCGTTTTTTCGATGACGCTGGTACAATGTACCAATCACTTTCGGAATTGTACCAGTCGACTATGGCAACGATCAGAGCACGAAAACGCACCGATGGCTCAGTCAGTTACACGGCACAAATTCGCCTGTTTCGCGATGGAGCGCAAGTCTACCAAGAGAGCCAGACCTTCGCCCGGAAACAGGCGGCACAAGCGTGGGTGCGGCGACGTGAGGCAGAGCTAGATCAGCCTGGTGCGATTGATCGAGCGAACCGCAAGGGCGTCACCGTACAGGACATGATCAAGCAGTACCTGGATGAAATGGAGAAAGTCCGGCCGCTGGGTAAAACCAAGGAAGCCACTCTAAATGCTATCGCAGCGACGGAGTTTGGCCAGACCGTTGATTCCGCCATCAACAGTCAGCGATTGGTGGATTTTGCACTCTGGCGTATGAGTAAAGAGGGCGGCGGTGTCCAGCCGCAGACGGCCGGTAACGATCTGGCGCACCTTGGGGCCGTCCTATCGATTGCACGGCCGGCTTGGGGGTATGAGGTCGATATCCACGCGATGGCAGACGCTCGAAAGGTGTTGAGAAAGCTGGGTTACAACATGAAAAGCCGCGAGCGGGATCGGCGGCCGACCAAGGACGAGCTGGAAAAGCTGCTGGAGCACTTTGTCGGTATCCAGCAACGTCGCCCCAGTTCGATCAATATGCTCAAGGTCACCGGCTTCGCTTTGTTCTCCACACGTAGGCAGGACGAGATCGGCCGAATGCTTTGGGAGGACGTCGACGAAGAACGTCAGCGGGTGATGGTGCGGGACATGAAGAACCCAGGCCAGAAGATTGGCAACGATGTTTGGTGTCACCTCCCGGATGAGGCTTGGCGCATTCTGAAGAGCATGCCAAAGGAGCGTGCAGAGATCTTCCCCTACAACTCGTCATCGATCGCCACTGCCTGGGCAAAGGCGTGCAAGTTTCTGATGATTGAAGATCTGCACTTCCACGATCTGCGGCACGACGGCGTAAGCCGGTTGTTTGAGATGGACTGGGATATCCCTCGAGTGGCCAGTGTTTCCGGGCATCGGGATTGGAATTCATTGCGTAGATACACCCATCTGCGCGGGCGAGGTGACCACTATGCCGAATGGCCGTGGTTAGAGAAGATCATTCAGGCGCCCGTGAAGCTGGGCGCCTGGGGTAAGCAGTGAGTTAACTGGCTCGGCGGTATCCATTGAGCTGGTTGAATTCTTTCACCGCAGCTTCCCGTTGTAGATCAAGGTAGGCCGCCAGATCAGTGATGTGGATACCTTTGGCGCTTTTCTGGCTCGGCTCCAGCCGAGTGATTGGGATTTTGATCTGCCCGGCCATGACCTTGCGCTGGAACATATCGGTGGTCAGGTGCGTAAAGTAGTCCTTGCAGACCATGTCCAATGGGATGATCGCCTGGCCGTTGTACTGAGCCATCAGGATGAAAGCAGTGTTCATTTTTTCTCCTGGGCTGCGGGTTGATCCTGTTGGTCTCTGCTGTTTTTCGACCACTCCAGCGCTGCCTGCTTCCACGACCGACGCATCCATGCTGCGAAACCCGCTTTATAGGCGTAATGCTCGTGGGCGAACGTGTCAGATGTACTTGCTACTCGTGTCCTAATGTACGTCACGCGCTTTCTGCAGTACTGCAGGCCTTCAGGTATTGGAAACTCTTTCTCGAACTCGGCGCGCTCGTCGATCTGGACTACGTTGACGGCCATCCTTGGCGGTCTTTCGAGAATGCATTCAGGGTGAGTATACCCCTCAGCAGGCTGCGCGGGCGGGCGATTCTGAGCGATTAGCGTTGCATTGGGTGTGGCTGCCTCGCGCAGCTTTTCGTGGGGGGTAAGCGCCTCGGTGGTGCTGCTTAGAGGAGCAATAATGCCTGCTGCTGCGCAGCAGAGGCTGTTTGTTTCTAGCGTGTCGACGCTCACTTTTTCGCAGAGCAAAGCGGTCGTGGATTGGTTGTTGTGCTGATCCTTTTGCATGCCGCTTTCCTCCGAGGTTCGATTGCGCGTTGGTTCGCCAGCCGCCGGTGAGGCGTGTGCCGTGTCGCAGTGGATGTTGGAGTGGGTAAGGTTCTCGCTCATGCTGCGTCTCCCACATCAAAGGGAGCCAGTTGCTGAGCCATGTCGAGTGCTCGGTCATGCAGTGCGCGAGTGTCGCGCTCCAGTTTTTTGCCTGTGCGGAATGCACTGAAAGTCTCAGCAGCAATGCGTAGTTTTTCGGCAATTTCCAGCAATGCCAAGCGCTCAGGGCCGCCGAATGCCATCGCTATCTGCAGACGTTTGCAGTGATGTGACAAGCGGGTGTGGTCGGCCTTGATGAAGTTGAGAGATGCTTTTAATTCGCGAACTGTCTTGGCGCTTTCGGCGCGCTGGTTCTCGTCGCTTTCCTTCATGCCGGCTGCCATGCCGTCGCTATGGCCCATAAAGTAGCCTGCCCAGACGAGTAGTCCGGCGAAAGCGATCGGAACGATGAGTGCGCAGATCTGAATTGCAGTCATGTGGTGTGCTCCTGGTGATGTCATTGGCTGGTGGTGGCAGCCGTTCGGTTTCTGGGGTTACTCGTTGGTTTCGTTTTGCTGTCGCTGCATGTCTTCGTCGGCCTTGTAGGCGCGAATGTCGATCAGTGAGGCGATGTGTCGGATATGTGCGTACTTCGGTGCCTTGCGGCTGGTGTCCAGCGTGGTGATGGGGAGCTGGATGCGGCCGCTGCTAATCTCGGCCACGAACGATTGCTCATTGAGGTTGCGGAAGTATTGCTCGCGCACTTTGTCCAGCGGGATCAGGACATCGCCGAAGATGCGGTAGAGCAATTCGACGGTGGCAGACTCCGGTGCCGGGTGCAGGCGGAGCGGATTTTGTGCTGCGTTACTCATGGCTTTGTTGGGCCTCCTTGCGTTGTATTCTGGCCGGGTGGTTCCAGGCGTTCAGGCAGTGGCGTTTAGTCAGCTCGCGCAGATGTTCGGGCACTTCGAGGAGCGCTGCATTGCGCTCCTCTCGTGTCTGCATGGCGATGATCTGGCGGGCGTATTCCCTAGGCCACGTCACGGTTGTCTGCCGGGATGGCAGGCAGTTCGATGCCCAGTTGATCGGCTAGCCAGCGGATGCCGGGTTGTTTCACCCGGGTCGACTGGCTGTACTGCATGCCGAGCTGGTCGTGATGCCACTGGCCGTCCTTGATCCGCAGGTAGTCCCGGTCA
>NZ_JBBWCB010000235.1:0-4938 GCF_039888995.1 Pseudomonas rossensis
GCAAGCGCTTCTATGTGGTGGTGAACATCGCCCCGCACAACGCCAAGCTAAAAACCTTCCTCAAAGACCTGGCGCCGGTAATTGCCATGGCGCCGGACGCGCTGATCATGTCCGATCCAGGCCTGATCATGCTGGTCCGCCGGCATTATCCGCAGATGCCGATTCACCTTTCGGTACAGGCCAACACGGTGAACTGGGCCAGTGTCGAGTTCTGGCAGCAACAAGGCTTGAGCCGGATCATCCTGTCGCGGGAACTGTCCCTGGAAGAAATCGCCGAAATCCGCGAGCAAGTCCCAGCGATGGAGCTGGAGGTGTTCGTCCACGGCGCCTTGTGCATGGCCTATTCCGGTCGCTGCCTGTTGTCGGGTTACATGAACAAGCGCGACGCCAATCAGGGCAGTTGCACCAATGCCTGTCGCTGGAAGTACTCGGCGCAGCAGGCCACGGAAAACCAGCTCGGCGAAATCGTGCAGACCTTCCAGCCCGAACCGACCCTGAGCATCGGCGCCCCGACCGATCAGGTGTTCCTGTTGCAGGAAGCCAATCGGCCCGACGAATCGATGCCGGCCTTCGAAGACGAACACGGCACTTACATCATGAACGCCAAGGACCTGCGCGCGGTGCAGCATGTCGAGCGCCTGACGCAGATGGGCGTGCACTCACTGAAAATCGAGGGCCGGACCAAATCCCACTTTTACTGCGCGCGAACCACTCAGGTTTACCGCCGGGCAATCGACGACGCGGTGGCCGGTCGCGAGTTCGACCGCAGCCTGATGACGGATCTGGAATCCCTCGCCCAGCGCGGCTACACCGAAGGTTTTTTGCGGCGGCATGTGCATGACGAATACCAGAACTACCAGCACGGCAGTTCGGTGTCGGAACGGCAGCAGTTTGTCGGCGAGTTGACCGGCGAGCGGCGTGACCGGATGGCGGAAATCAAAGTGAAGAACCGATTTGGCCTGGGCGACCACCTGGAACTGATGACGCCCAAGGGCAACTTCCAATTCGATTTGCAGCAACTGCAAAACGTCAAAGGCGAGCCGATCGAGGTGGCGCCGGGGGATGGGCACACCGTGTACCTGCCGATTCCGGATGCTGTGGATTTACGGTTTGGGTTACTGATGCGCGATGTCAGCGTGCCTTGAAATCCGCCTACGCGAACTCCTCCCGCAACATCCCCACAAACGCCTCCCGCGCCGGGTGAATCCCGGCGTTTTCATGCCAGTAAAACAGGTTGTCGTTCGCCGTCAGCTCAGGGAACTCATACCCCGCGCAACCCGCCCCTTTGGCGTACTGATCAAACACGCCTTTTGGCACCAGCGCGACACCCGCCCCAGCACTGACGCAGCCGACAATCGCCCCGTAACTGGCCAGGCTGACGATCGGCAACGCCTGCCCCTGTCGCAGCAACCAATGCTCCAGCGCCGCCCGGTAGGGACAGCCCTGGGGCCACATGAACACGGTCTTGTCCTGCAAATCCGCGATGTTCCGTACCGGCCCAAGGGACGTCGAGGCAATCAACAAAAGCTCCTCGCGGTACATCGGCGTGCGTTTGAGGTGTGAGCGCTCGACATCTACCGCAACGATCGCGCCGTCGAGCCGGTGATTGAGCGTGTCGTCGAGCAATTGGCTCCAGGTGCCGGTGGTCAGCTCCAGCGCCACAGCCGGGAAACGCTTGTGGAATTTCGCCAGCAGCCGCGGCAATCGACCGGTCGCCGACGACTCGATGGCGCCAATGCGCAACGGCCCGGACGGCTCGGCCGAAGGGTCCACCGCGCGCTTGGCTTCCGCCGTCAGGGCGAGAATTTTCGAGGCATAAGCCAGAAAGGTTTGCCCCGCTGGGCTGATTCGCAGCCCTCGGCCCTCGCGCAGAAACAGCGCGACTCCCAGTTCCGCTTCCAGGGACTTGATCCGTGCCGTGATGTTCGACGGCACGCAATGCAACAACTCGGCCGCCCGGGCGATGCTGCCGACCTCGGCGACGGTCTTGAACATGCGTATCTGTGCCAGCTCCATACATCACCTAAAGTGAATAGTTGACGCACTATAAGTCAGTTGTGGAGAACAGTCAGGCTTCTGATACTGGGTGCATCCGCCTACAGGTGCCCGATCATGAAGCCACTCACGCCCTCCCCCGGTTCTCCCGTCAAACTCATACTGGCCATGGCATTTGTGGTCGGCTGCTGGGGTTACTCACCGACCGGCATTCACATCGGTTTGCGGGCCTATGAGCCTGGTCATCTGGCCTTGCTGCGGTTTCTGCTGGCGTCGGCATTCATGGCGGTGGTCGCAGTGTTCCGAGGCATCAGCCTGCCGAACAGGCGTGACCTGCCGCTGTTGTTCGCGCTCGGTTTCTTTGCCGTGAGCCTGCACCATGTCGCGCTGAACTTCGGCCAGCAAAGTGTCAGCGCCGGCGCCTCCAGTGTGTTGGCGCAATCGACGCCGTTGTTCAGCACATTGCTGGCGCGCTTCGTCTTCAAGGACCGGGTGAGCGCGTGGCGCTGGGGCTGCGTTCTTCTGGGGTTGATCGGCGTGGTGATTGTGGTGGCCGGTGATCACGGACTGGGGAGCATCGACGCCCATGGATTGCTGATCCTGCTGGCGGCGGTGTCATGGAGTTTCTACTTTGCGTTGCAGAAGCATCACTCGCGGCGCTACGACGGGCTGACGTTGGTGTGTTACACGGTTTGGTTCGGGACACTGCTGCTGTTGGTTTATCTCCCGGGGCTGGTGAGCCAGGTCATCACCGCTCCGGTTGAAGTGCAGCTTGCGGTCATCGGGTTGGGCATTTTCCCAAGTGCCCTTGCGTATCTCGCCTGGGCCTATGTGCTGACTCATGTGGATTTGAGCCGTGCCACGATGACGCTGTATCTGATTCCACCGACCGCCATGGCGATTGCCTCTTTTGCGCTGGGCGAGCGGCCGACGTTGATGATCATTGGGGGCGCACTGGTGGTGCTGGTCAGCGTGTTGGCCTTGAATCTGGAGCGCAGGCCGGTCGTTGCGCAAGTAACCGAGGCCTGATGCAGACCTGTCATGCACAAAAAACCCGGCGCAATGGCGGCGCAATGGCCGGATTGTTTTTATCGCCTGTCATCGGACAGCGGTGTTGGCTCATCTGCCGGAGGCACGTCCTCGGCCGCATCAGGATCCATCCAGTCTTCAGGTCGATCTGCGTCAGCCTCGGCCGGGTCCCACGAAGGGTCCATGCCGGGTGGCGCGTCGTGATCCATGGTCGGCTCGTCGGTGCCGGGCATGGGTCGGGTTGGGTCGGTATTGGGTGTTCCACCCTGGAACATCGAATCGTTAGCCATGACGCACCTCACTGATGAGGTCCAGCAAATCTGGGCCGTACTCGTTGGAAGCAGGGCCGCGGATGAGGTGCTATCGAGTAGACAAACGGTGGTCAGCGATCTGCCGAAAACCGGTCGCGGCTATTGGTCAGGTGCAGCCACATGGCCGCCCGCGCCGCATCCGGATCCTGGCGTTTGATGGCGTTGAGAATCGCCTCGTGCTCAAGGTTGGCCAGGTGCCCGAGCTTGCTCAAGTCCACTGCGCCGCGCTCGGCGGCATTGACGCGGGTGCGCGGGATCATGGCGCTGCCCAGGTGCTGCATGATTTCGGTGAAGCACACGTTGCCGGTGGCTTCGGCTATCAGCAAGTGGAAGCGCTTGTCGGCTTCGACGCAGCTGTCGTTGTTGGCCAGCAGGCTTTGATAGTCGTCCAGCGCTTCGCGCATCTGCGCCAATTGATGATCCGTGCGACGGGTTGCAGCGAGTGCGGCGGCCTGGGTTTCCAGGCCCATGCGCAACTCCAGAATGCTGCGCACCCCCAGCGCGGTATCGACGTTCAACCGCAGCCCCTGCTCCAGTGCTCGTTCAATAACAAAGGTGCCAATGCCGTGGCGGGTTTCCACGAGGCCTGACGCCTGCAACTTCGAGATCGCCTCGCGCACCACCGTGCGACTGACCCCGTGCTCCTGAACAATCGTGTTCTCGGACGGCAGCTTGTCCCCGGGCAGCATCTGGCCGAGCAAGATGCTCTGGGTCAGTTTGGCGACCAGGTCATGGGCCAGGTTGTGGGTGCGCTTGCGGGCAGGCGCGTCGAGGTCTTCTTGCATGGCGATCATCCGGAAGCAGGGCTACCGGAATCGTAGCACTGCGCTGGACGGGAATCTCAGAAAAACGTCGAACAACTTGTATGACAACACTCAACAAACTGGACATACAAGACCGTCACGAAGGTCATGCATTACTGCAAAACGAATAACAAACCCTTCATCAAGCGCCATTTTGTTGGGTAACCACTCTTGCGGGATGAAAAAACGTGGTTGTATGATGTCTATCAACAACACCCAGCCACACCCCGCATAAAAATAATCAGTGGGAGATAACGCAGTGAATACATCCATATCCGGGATGAACGATGGCGCCGATTCGGTCCTGAAATCCGCCATCTCGAAAGTGAAACGCCATGTACTGCCGCTGTTCGTGATCATGTTCATCGTCAACTACATCGACCGCGTGAACATCGGCTTCGTCCGCGCCCACATGGAACATGACCTGGGCATTGGCGCTGCCGCCTACGGCCTTGGCGCCGGGCTGTTCTTCATCGGTTACGCGCTGTTCGAAGTCCCTTCCAACATCCTCCTGCAAAAAGTCGGCGCGCGAATCTGGCTGACCCGCATCATGCTGACCTGGGGCCTGGTCGCCGCTTGCATGGCCTTCATCCAGAACGAAACCCACTTCTACATCCTGCGATTTCTGCTGGGCGTGGCCGAAGCCGGGTTCTTTCCCGGGGTGATTTATTACTTCACTCGCTGGTTGCCTGGCGTTGAACGCGGCAAGGCGATTGCCATCTTCCTCAGCGGTTCGGCGATTGCTTCGCTGATCTCCGGCCCGCTGTCCGGGTTACTGCTGCAAATCAGCGGTTTCGGGA
>NZ_JBBWCB010000236.1:0-4815 GCF_039888995.1 Pseudomonas rossensis
CCCTGAACGCCCATGAACAGCAGTTTGTCGCTGCCCTGGTAGCCATTGATCGCGTCGAAACCGAAGGCGCCGCTGAACAGGAACGTGTTGTTGCCACCCGAGGCCTGCATTTCGTCATTGCCCGCGCCACCGACGAAGGTCACGTGGCTTTTGTCGCTGCGCAGCAGATCGTTGCCGGCATTGCCGAACAACCAGTCGCCGTCGACGCTGGCTGCCAGTGTGTTGCCGTAGGCGTCACCGTTAAGCGAGTGGTTGTACTGGGTCAGCTCACTGCCGTTGAGCAAACCGTTGGCGGTGACGCTGTAAGCCACCTCCTTGCTCCCCCACCATGAGCCCGACTCCTTGCTGACCAGTGCGCCGATATCGCGGGTCATGCTGATGCCGCCATAGGCATCACGCACGTACAGCGTGCCGTCGCCGTCGTTGAAAAAGCTGAAGTTCTGCAACGGCTTCTGCAGTTCGAAGGTGTTGTTGCCTTTGCCGCCCAGCAGGAGGTTGTAGCCACCGTCATCGCGGAACCGGTCATTGCCATCGCGGCCTTCGATGAAGTCATTGCCGGCACCGCCCTTGAGCAGGTCGTTGCTGTCGGTGCCGATGATGAATGTGCTGCCGGTGTGAGGTTCGCCGCTGCGACCAAGGTCCTCGACCCAGGTCTTGCCCCGGGACGCTTCCGCGAGGTTGGACACGATCAGCGTCGAGTCCTTGTCGGTGAGGTCGTAGAAACGCGAGTCGATCACCCGGTTCAAACCGTCGGCATAGCCCAGCGAACCGTGAGCCGACCAGTTCAGCGGGTTGAGGATGCTGAACGGCACCAGGTTCTGCGAGGTGGACGCGTACTGGTCATTGAAGTTGACGATGTTGTTGGTCGCCGAGTCCTGATGTCCGTCGTGCTTGCCCAGCGAACCGCTGCTGAACGTGGTGCCGTCAAGTACCCGAAACACCGGATCGTTTTCGTAGCCGATGTTCAGCACGTTGTTGCCGGTAGCGCTCTGGGTCGGCGAGGCGAAGGCAACGTAGTTGGCCTCCTTGAAGAAACCGCCCCAGTTGTTGCCACTCAGTTCGGCGAGGCTGTTGACGCCCAGCCCGCCCAGGCTATGGCCGCTGACCATGACGTCCCTGGCGCTCAGGCCATGGGCAATCGCAAACGCGGCAACGTCCTTGAGCAAGTTGTCGAAGGCATTCTTCGCATAGTTCGTCGCGTAATCCACCGGGCCGACGGCGGCCAGCAGATTGTTTTTCATGTCGCCGAAGGTGTCGCTGTAACCCAGGCCGCCGGTGCCTCGGAAGGCAATGCCGATACCGATCAGCTTGCCCGCCGCGTCGTACTTGCCGAGCACTTCGGCTTCGGCGCTGGTGAAGCCGTCCTGCTCGCCATAGAAGGTGCCTTGAGCGCCGACCTTGCCTTGATAACCCAGCTGCGTGGCGCCAATCGGCGCCCAACCGGTCGCCGGCAGTGGCTGACCCGTCGGCGTGTACGCATACAGCGTCAGCGCGATGGCATCGGAGTACAACGCCTTGCCGTCAGCATTTTTGTAATCAAACAGTCCCATAGGTTTGCTTCCTTTGCGTCAAATCAGAACTGCCAGTCGAGCGTCAGACCCACACCGTGGTCTTTCTCGCGGGAGCCGAGCAGTCCGTTGTAATCCAGGCTCAAACGAACGTCCTGCGCCACCGCCAAACCGGCCCGCGCACCAATGACGGCAGCGTTACGGTCCAGGGAAACGCTCTGCACGCTGAACGCGGTGTTGCCGTTGGCGAAGGCCAGATGATCTTCGGAACGGGTGTTGCTCAGGTTGTGCTGCCAGCCCAGCGTGCCGGACAGTTCCAGCTGCTTGTCCGACAGGGCAATCGCTTTGCTCGCCCGCAGACCTAGGGTCGAGAGCACGGCGTCGCGGTTGTCTTCGCCACCCTTGAGCGCTGCGGCATCACCTTTTTCGGTGAAGCTGTCGCTGTTCAGGTGCACATAAGCCAGGTTGGCGAACGGTTCCAGTGCCAGCGGTTGCAGGTCCAGGCGATACGCCGCTTCAGTAAACAGTTGTGCGGTTGTCGCATCGCGTTTGGATTTCTGTTTGCCGCTGACGTCGCCCAATTGCAGGTCACGTTTCACGTCGATGCGGTGCCAGCTGTAAGCGCCACCGGCGCTCAGACGCAGTGCATCGATTTCATGGCCCAGATAGGCGCCCAAGTGGTAGCTGTCGACGGAGGCTGACGAATGTGTGCCATCGCCCATGCTCAACGAACTGTCGCTGTAACCGGTCACGAAACCCAGCCGAGTATCTTCAGTGATCAGGCCGTCGACACCGGCCAGCAAGCCGCCGATGGAGCTGTTGGAACTGGCGTTGTCATGCCCGCCATCGCTCTTGCCCCAGGCGCCAAGGACTTTGACCCAGGCGTTGCTGCGGTCATCGGTGGGTGCCGCGGCGTCAAACAGATCACGTTCACGAAGGCGCTCGCCAACGGCATCGCGCAGGTAACGGCTATCGTTGATCAGCAGCGTGCCGATCGCCGGGTGAATCTCACCGGACAGTTGCTGGAAGGCTTGTTGCGCGACGGCGGCGGTCGGCGAAAGCAGCAAGGTTTCATAGAGCGGATTGCCGGCGCCCAGTTGCTCGGCGGCCGCGGCGACGGCGCGTTGATTCGGGGTTTGGCCGACGCTGGCGAAGGACGCTGCGTTGCGCTCTACCGCCAGTTGGATGCCATTGGCCGAGTAGCCGAGTGTGCCTCCGATGAACAGATAATCCGGGAGCACGGCGCCGAAACGGCCTTCGATCCCGCCGGCCGCTTGCAGAATGTTGTACTGATGGCCGAGCAGGGATTTCACTTCGCTGGTGGTCAGCAAGGTCGGGCTGTTTTCCAGGGACAGGCTGACGGTAGCGCCGTCGATCACCGCTTTGCCGCCCGCCACGATCTGATCGCTGCTGGTCGGCGACAACTCCACGGCGTAGGTCGAGCCAGGTTCGAAGGTCACGTCGCCCGCCACTTGCAAGATGCCGATGGAGTTGCCTGGCGCTACGGTGCCACCGCTTTTCGCGGTCAATGCGCCGATGCGGCCATTACCGCCGAGGATCCCGCTGTCGTTGACGGTGACCGCCGAGAGCAGCGAGCCGTTGATTGCCAATCGGCCCTGATTGACCAGCGTCGGGCCGGCGTAGGTGTTGGCGCCAGTCATGACCAGCGTGCCGATGCCCTGCTTGGTCAGGCCACCATGGCCGGAAATGTCGTTGCGCCACGTGTCGAGGCCGCAGTGCACGTCATTGCACACGCGTTCGGTCGGTTTGCCCGCGTCGATAATCGCGCCGATGCCTGGCAAATCCGCGACAAACTGGCTCGAACCGTAGGCACCCTGGATGCGGAACTCCTCGGGAATGTCTTGCTCGGTGACCAACATCGCCGGGCCATCGATGCCTTTGCGCAGGTTGATCATGCCCCAGCCGTACAGCGAATCGACACCTGGCGCACCGAGGTCGGTGGCCGTGGTGCGCAACACGCTGGCGACCTGGGCGCCGGTCATGTACGGGAAGCGTTCCATCAGTACGGCCATGGAACCGGCGACATGCGGCGCCGCCATCGAGGTGCCGTTGTAATTCTTGTAGCCGGTGGTCAGGTTGTCGGCGTTGGTACCACTGATGATCGAGCTGTAGATCTTGCTGCCCGGTGCGGACACGCAAAAGCTTGCGGTGTAGCCGCAGCGCGATGAGAAGGTGCTGATGTTGTAGAGGTCCGGGCTGTTGAGGTCCGGGTTTTTCTGCAACGCCGCCACGGTCACCCAGTTCGGCGCGATGTCCGGGACGAAATAGCCCAGGCCTGCGATAGCGTCCGGGTTGTTGAGGTTGTAGTCGTTGCCGGCCGCGAAGATCGTCACGATACCGCTGAGGGCCGCCGCGATGGCGCCGTCGTAGGCTCCGCCCGGTTTGGTCCCGAGCAACGGACGGATCTCGTTGAACTGCAATTGCGCGTCTTGCACGGTGAAATGCGGGTAGGCGGGGTTGCGTCCGCCGAGGTCGAAGCGATCGGTGATGCCGATGCCCCAACTGTTATTGATGATCCGCGCGCCGCTGGCGATCAAGGCATCCCAACCGGCCTTGTAGACCGCGCCGTCGTTGCCGCGAATGATGCCGTCCTCCGGGCCCGGATCGCCGTTGTCCGCACTGATGATCTGCGAGCCAAACGCCACGCCATGCATCGGGCCGCCATCGCGACTGCCGGCAGCGATTCCGCCAACGTGGGTGCCGTGGGCACCCAGCTTGCCGTCGGAACCGATCGAGGGCGAACCGTCGTAGCGAAACGCATCGCCGGCTTTGACCGGGATGTACGGGTCGGTGTATTCGCGGATGCCGCTGGTGACCAGAGTGATCACCTTGTTGGTGCCGGAAAACTCCGGATGCGCGGCGTAGACCGGTTGGTCGAAGATCCCCAGCTTCACGCCTTTGCCGGTGTAACCGGCGGCGTAGGCCTCTTGTGCGTTGACCGCTCCCAGCCCCCAATCGGCATTGAATTCAGCGCTGCGCCAACTGTTGGGATCGCCCGCTCTACCGTTTTCCATGTAAGGCGCCGCTTGCGCGGTACCGAGGGTGGCCAATGCGCAGAGCATGGCAAGGTTGTTGTGCTTGTTATTCATCCAGCTACCGTCCTTAGTTGTGTTGCCAAAATCCCTGTGCCTTGAAAAGCACCCTTCAAATTCACACGTCCTGTAGCAGCCTGCGTCCGGCTGCGCAGCAGTCGTAAACCCTGAATGCACGGTGTAACTGATGGACCGCAGTGTCTGATTTTGCGACTGCTTCGCAGCCGGACGCAGGCTGCGCCAGCTGCTACAGG
>NZ_JBBWCB010000237.1:0-4516 GCF_039888995.1 Pseudomonas rossensis
GATCAGCGCCGAATGGCTGCCAAGGGTTTCCGCCGGCAAGTGCGCTAGCAACGCGCCGATCACCGTGGCCAGACCCAAGGTGCCCCATGGCATGATGACCATGCCGGCCAGGGCAATTTTCATCCCCGACTGACGCGTGAACAGGCCCATGAGCAAGGGCACGGTAGCGATCAGCGAGACACCGAAACCGGTCATCGCTTCCAGCAGCGGCGCCAGGCCCAGCACGATGAAAATGACTTGTGCCGGTGGCGTCCAGCCGAGCTCCTTGACCCAGGCGCCGATGGCCTGCGGCGCACCACCGCGCTCGACCAGGATGACGAAGGCCAGCCCCGGTACGATCACGCACGCGGTGCTGAGAAACAGGATCGTGGTGTCCTGAAAGATCGCCGCGGCGATCGTCGTGGACACAGGCCCGGCCGCGTCCAATGCCCACAGCACGAGCACCAGCACCACACCCGCCAGCGCGGCTTGTACCGGTGGCCGGCGGACGATCAGGATCAATGCGATCACCAGAGCGATCGGCGACATTTGCAACAAGAGAGAGCTCATACACAGTTTTCCTTAACTTAATCGTGAGTCTGCCCGCTGTACTCGGTCGCCCGCATGGACGCGCGCTCACAAAAAGTCTGATACCACTCGGTCAGGCGTGCTTGAGCGCAAAAGTCCGATAGTTGGCGAAAGGCAATCCAGTCGAGCGCAGTCGCCAGGGCAATGTGGCCGATGGTGATCGGGCCATTGAGGTCGACGTGTTCTTCGATGAAGCGGTAAGCCTCTTTGAGTTTGAAGGCTTGACCGTCGGCGTAGGCCGGATAGCGCAAGGCCTCCGGGCGACGCTCGACTTCCCAACGCAGCTTGATGCCGACATCGCACATGCCCTGCGCCAAGGCCTGAAGGCGCAGCGCCTTATAGCGCTCGGGGCCGCTTGCCGGGATGAGTTTCGGCCCGTCGCTCAGGTCGTCGAGGTATTCACAAATCACGATGGAGTCGAACAGCGCCGTGTCGTCGGGCAGCATCAGCACCGGTACTTTGCCCAACGGGTTGGCCTTGTAGATGACCTCATTCGGCGACGTCGGGCTGGTCTCGTGGTGGATGACTTCCAGGTTCGAAGCAATCCCGAGTTCGTGAGCCAGCACCAGTACTTTGCGGGCGTAGGGCGAATGCGTCTGGTAGAAAAGTTTCATGCTGGAGTACCTGCCTGGAGGATTGCAGTGGCCGCGCGATGGGCGTCCATGAACAAACGCGAGGGCGTACCCGCCGAGGTGACGTAGTGGTTGTAGTAGCAAGAGCCTTCGGCGAGCGGGCCGAGTACCCAGATGTTGCGTACCGGTTCGCCCGAAATCGACTTGGGATGACACGCCGCATCGACATCGATGCCGTCGATGCCCGGCTCGTTGCTCCTCGGACGGATCAGGCCCAGTCGCGCGAGATCGCGCACCGGCGCGCAGTCGCTGTTGGTCACGCCACTGCCCTGGACATAGCCGGCAACACGCCGGAAGTTGTCTATCGCAGGTCGTGAGCCGGGCTTGAGGAACGTCAGCAGGCCCGCGTCACACAGGGCGAGCAGGTCGGCGTGGCGCTCTTTCTGCGGGCCAGCGACGAGGCGGTTGATCGCCTTGTGCCAACGGCCGTAGAACTGGCGATGCGAGGCGTCGGTCAGCCCGTCGAAATCCACGGCTTCGCGCAGTCGGTCACGCAGATCGCGCCAGACCTCGATGGCCGCTTTGATCGCCGATTCCCCACGCCCAAGCCGCGATTCGTACAGGTCAGCTTCGATCGTGTCGTAGATCCAGGCGTGATAGTTGTAAGGCGTCACGTCGTCGGGCATTGCGTGCCAGATCAGCGCCTGCGGATTGATCGAGCCGCAGGTAGCTTCGTAATCGCGCAGCATCGCTTCGCAAGCGACAATCCCCGGACTGCCCGCAACACTGACGGCCCTGAGTTGTGCCAGCACCTGCTCCGGCCCTGATTGGCCGTGCAGGACGGCGACGGCTGCAGCCCGCATCTCCAGCAGCATGAGCGGCAGGATGTCCTGCTCGAAATCCAGTTGTCGGTTTTGTGCATTCGCGCGCAAGGCTTCGATGCGCGCACTCGTCAGCAGCACGGCTTGGTGGCGGGGATTTTCTATCAGGCCATTGGGACGGGTTCGAAACGGCAGCCCGTCCCGCGACTGAATAAAGATCACCGGCTCGCGACCTGACGGTTCATAGGCGTGACTGGCGTCGGCCATCCGCTTGTAGTGTCCGCCCCGTCCAGAGGTGAGCGCCGCCAAGGTGTCCATCGCGCCCAGTCCCAGACCTTCGATCAGCACGGTTTCGCCGGGCTCAATGGCATCGAGGCTGCGAGGCAGCGGATAGATGTTCTCGACGCGTTTGTGATCAGCAGTTTGCAGGCGACCGGTGTGGCCGACCGTCAGGATCAGCCGGTCCACCGTCACCGCAGCCCCGGAGGCGCTTTGCAGAACGTACTGTTGACCGTCATTGCGCTCGACAGCCGTGACAGCTTGCTGATGCAGATTCACGCTCACCCACTGCGGGGCTGTGGCGAGGATTTGTGCAAAAGCGTCTGCCAGGTAAGCCCCAAGCAAATGACGCGGCAGGAAGTCCTGCGGCTCGACATCGCGCCCATCGGCGGCGAGCAAGCCGCTGTCCGGATCGACTTTGAGCCGTTGCGCGCGGCACCACGTCAGGAAATCCGGACCCGATCGTTCCCGTGCATCCGCAAGGTTCCCGAATGCTACCGCATCCGGGAATACCCCGAGCTGGCCGGCAACGGTGTTGAGCAGCAGGTAGTCCGGTTGGTCCGGCCAATGCGCGCCGCTACCGAGCACATTGGGATCGAAAATGTCGATGACGACGGGTTGCTCCGGGCGCTCTTCAGCAAGGCTCAACAGGCGTTCGAAAATCGACAGCCCGCGCGATCCGCAGCCGACCAGGCCGATGTGCAGAGGCGCCTTCACCATCTGCGCTCCTCCCCGAAGAAGGATGGAATGGCGACAGCCGAACCGTCCTTGACCGCGATGTCGTGGATCATTCGGCCAATCGCCAGATCGAGTATGCCCATGCCGAACGGCGAATAGATCAGCGGTTTGTCCGTGGCGACTTGCAGATCGCCGCGAATCAGCTGCGCCACGGTGCCGGTGACGAACTTGCGATGACCATACTTCTGCTCGGCCAGGTGCGGCGAGGTATTGGCTTTCAGGCAATGGGTGACGTCGTCGAAGTAGTTGTAACTTTCCTCGATGATTTCTGCGCCGATATCACGCAGCGAGATGTTCAGCACGATCTGCCCCGGGCGGAATGTCCCTCTGCCTTTGACATAAGGCTCGCCGGCACTGGTGGCGAACACCACGATGTCGGCGGTCAGTGCGTCTGCAAGCGACAACAGCCGCACATCCGGCAGGCCGAGTTGTTCGCCGAATGTGGCCAGCGCTTGAGCGGATTCGAGGTTGAGGTCATGAATGTCGACACTGTCGAAAGACCAATCGTCGGCGATGAACGTCTCAAGGATGTTACGGGAAATCACCCCGCCACCAATGATCGACAGCCTTGGCGCGCTGCGGCTTTGGCCATTGAGCCACCAGGCGCCGAGCACCGCGGATGCCGCCGTGCGCACCGCACTGATCAACGCGCCTTCCAGAAGGGCATAGGGATAGCCAGTGTCCGGATCGTTGAGGATCAGCACCGCCGACGCGCGCGGAATGCCCGACTTGATGTTATCGGGATAACTGGCAATCCACTTGATCCCGGAGACCGATTGATCGCCCTCGCTGTCGACGATCGCCGCCGGCAAGGCAATGATCCGGTTCGCCGGTTCCGCCGGAAAACGCAGGAAGTAACTGTCGGGGTTAACGGTTTCGCCGCGTTCATGGGTCAGGTAAGTCTGCGCGACGATCTCGATGGCTTCCTGACGAAGTCCGTTGAGTATGTCCTTGACGACTGCGCCGGGAATGACGTGGAACGGTTGAATCGAAGTCTGAGTGGTCATTGGGAATTACGCCGAAAGTGCCAGAGCGATTTCTGGGAAAAGTGGATGCAGCGCTGCTGCGCCGATGCGCTGGGAAACCCAGTCGTCGGAATAGATGGTTTCGAGGTAGCGCTCACCCATGTCCGGAGAGATCGTCACAACGACATCGTCGGGACGAATGTTCGGCGCCCATTGCTGGATACCCGCGAGGACAGTGCCGGTGGAGCCGCCGAAGAGCAGACCGTAGCGTTGCGCCAGCCAGCGGCAGACCTTGATCGTCTGTTCCTCGGGAATCGACAGGAAGTCGTGAATACCGGACGGCTCGAATATCTCCGGCAGGCGGCTGGTGCCGAGCCCCGGAATATGGCGCGTCTCCCCCGGTAGACCAAACGTGACCGAGCCGACGGTATCGACGGCGATGACTTTGGTGTGCGGATGATGTTCGGCGAAGTAGTTCTTGCAGCCCATCAGCGTGCCGGTCGTGCCAGCGCCGACAAACAAGTAATCCACGTGTGGAAACTTTTGGGCAATGGACCTGGCCGTCGCTTGATAG
>NZ_JBBWCB010000238.1:0-4470 GCF_039888995.1 Pseudomonas rossensis
GTTCTGCACCACGGCGGCATCGGCGTCACCGAGCCAGTCGCCGACCACCTTGATGTCGGTCACGCCCAGCTCCAGCGGGCCGCTGGCAGCAGACGTCGGTGCAGGCATCAACGTGACCGAACCTTCGTCGATCTGGTATTGCAGACCGCTGCCTTGCAGCAGCTGGCGCAGTGCGTCTTCTGGCGAAAGGTTGCCGTCCACCGCCGGGGCCTGTTTGCCGGCGACCAGCTCAGGGCTGAAGAACACCTGCAGCGAGGTTTGCTGGCCCAGTTCACTCAGGGCCTGCCCCAGGGGTTGCGCCGGGATGTGAATCGCGTCGGCGGCAAAGGCCTGGGGTAGCGCCGCAGTGACAGCCAGGGCGAGAGCGAGGCGCAACCAAGGGAATTTGTTGTTTTTAGCGGTGGATTTTTTCACGTCGAACGGAGTCCTGTGGATCGCAAGAGTGTGCGCTTGTTAATGCAAACCAGTTGCAGTTGGACAGGAAGACGATCAACTCGAAAAAAACCTGAATTTATTTTGAGATTATTTCCTGACTGCCGTCATCGAGGGTGCGCACGGCCACCGGCAGAATGCTCGGCAAGGCCTTGAGCAGTGCGTCGGTGTTGTCGGATTTGAACACGCTGGTCAGGCGCAGATTGCCCACTTTGTCGTTGCCGACAGTGAGCGGTTTCTCCCGATAGCGCGAGACTTCCTCGGCGACGTCGCTGAGTCTGGCGTTGTTGAACACCAGTTTGCCGCTGCGCCAGGCGGTCAGCTCGGCAGGATTGATCGCGTAGGCAGCGGCCACTTTGCCTTGGGCATCGATGTGCGTGCCGAGACCGGCCGTGAGGCTGATGAAATCGCTGTCCGCCGCTGCGTGCCCCTGAACCTTCACGGTGCCCTGCTCCACCACGACCCGGGTTTTGGCGGTGTCGCGGCGCACATCAAAACGGGTGCCGGTAACCGTGACCTTGCCGCTGCCCGCCTCGACCACGAAAGGCCGACGGGTGTCATGCTCGACGCTGAACATCGCTTCGCCCTGCGTCAGCTCGATGCTGCGACGGTCGTTTTCATAGCGCACCTGAACGCGGCTGCGGCTGTTCAGGTCGATCACCGAACCGTCCGGCAACGCCACATGACGTCGCTCGCCCAGGGCCGTGGAAAACTCGGCGGTGTAGATTGCCGGGTGATTCAAACCGCTGAACAACCCCAAGCCGAGTGCGACGGCCAACACGCTGGCGGCCATCGCATAACGCACCAGCGGGCGACGTTTGCTGCGCGCTGGCGGGGTTTCACACAAGGCTTGCAGGCGCGCCGCCGGCAGCAAATCAGCCGCCGCCCACAAGCCCTGAAGCAACTGGAATTCATCGCGATGCTGAGGGTGTTCGTCCAGCCAGGCTTCGAAATGCCGGTACTCTTCGACATTGATCGCAGGTTCCTGAAAACGCACAAACCACCGCGCCGCCTCGTCGCGAACCGTTGTTTGCCCGCACGCACAATCACGAGTATCCATCATGGAAGTTCCTGTTTGGCTGGGGATGAGAAGGCACCGCCGATTTGCCTTATGTAGGAGCTGCCGCAGGCTGCGATCTTTTGATCTTGATCTCCAGCGATTTCAATGCCGCCAAAAGATCGCAGGCTTCGCCAGCTCCTACAAAAGCCATCGCACATCATGATTGCAATCCGTCAAGGCGGTCGCGCAGATGCCGCAGCGTGCGGATCATATACTTTTCCACCATGTTCTTGGACAGCCCCAGGCGTTCAGCGATTTCGGCCTGAGTCAGGCCTTCGATCTTCTGCCAGACAAACACCTTGCGGCAGTTGACCGGCAACTCGGTGAGTGCCCGTTCGATGGAGTCAGCCAACTGGATCGCCTGCATGAAATGCTCCGGGTCGCCGGACGACGACACACTGTGATCAACCGCCTCCGACTCCATGGCGCCCCGCCGATCCTCACGCCGATAACCATCCACCGCGATGTTGCGCGCGGTCTGGTGCAAATACGCCCGAGGTTGTGCAACCAAAGCCGAATCGGACTCAAGCACCCTCACGAAAGTGTCGTGGGCCAGGTCCTCGGCCTGCTGACGATTTCTCAGGCGACGGGTCCAGGTCCCGACCAACTCTTCGTAATGCTCGAAAAAGCCGTGTCTGCGGGGCAGCTTGGGGGTCATTGCGGTGTGCTGTGAAGACGGGGCGTGAATAGTAATGCTTCCTATTAACCGGAAGCAATGGGATTAAGAACCCGTAGGAGCCGACCCGTTAAGGAACAACACGGACTGTAGCAGCTGGCGAAGCCTGCGTTCGGCTGCGCAGCAGTCGTGAAATCAGGCGACGCGGTTTTCAGGAAGACCTCGCGCTCAGGTTTTACGACTGCTACGCAGCCGAACGCAGGCTTCGCCAGCTGCTACAGATCGTGTTACGGCTTAACTGATCGGCAATATGCCAAACGGCGCCCTTTTTTCTACGCTGAAACCTGCCCCTGCAATCGTCGTCCGACGACATCCATCAAATCACAGCCATCGCGCAGTGAAGTCACCAACACCCGCGCCAGCTCACTGTGGACACCTTCGCCAAACGCAATGTTCTCCAGCAGCTGCGTTGCGGTACGAATGCGGTAGGCCGCGGTTTTATGCAACACGTCCAGTGGTGCTTCAGTGTCGATCAGCAATGATGGGACGTTGCAGTCGATGCCAGTGATAGGCATGTATCGATCCATGATGAAAAACCTCCATTGGGTAAAGGCACACGATTATTCAGCGTTGGCAGTTGGACGACCTTCAGACGATCCCCGGGGCAGTTCCAGGTTGTCCAGCACTCGATTGACCAGCAATTCGCCCAGCGCGGACAGTTGCTGAATACCCACAATGACATGGCGACGAGGGCCTTCCAGTTCGCGGGCAAGATCGGTGGCCATGACACTGAGGGAGGCGAGGGTTTCAGAGGCGTGACAGAGCAGGGATTCCGTGTCGACATCCGGAACGACGGCGAAGAAATAGCTGGCAGACGCGGGACGTGTGTGAGTACGCAGGGGCACGCTGACGAGTTGTTCGGTGACTTTGGCGGGACGGGATGAATCGACGGTGTCGTCGGCTGGAAGGCCTGACGATTCGGTTGCGATTGAGGTGATCTTTTTCATAACAGAGCTCCTTGCAAGGGTAAGAAAGCGTCCGTCTCTTGCCCTCAACCAGGATTGGGTGACGGCTATACAGGGCGGACCGGTAGATTTATTACCAGAAAATTCCATTTAATTAATCAAATAAATGAACATCTGTGTAATTAAATGATTCTCGCCAGATTAATGTTTTTTGGCTCTTCCTAGTTACTGTAAGAAACTTCTATAGCCTGAGTAGGCAGCGTCTTACATTCAATGTCAGAACTCCATCGCGGCAATAGAAAATATTCCACAGTTGTTTAACCCGTGTGAAAAATTATCTTTTTTGTCTAGGGTGCAGGCGTGTAGGATGCTGCACTCAAAGCGAATCACCTCCCTACGTGCGATCTATTGCAACGACAAGCAAATGGTAAATATTTAATGCACAAGAAAGACAGAACGGAAAAATTAAAAAACAACATCAAGTACCTGATAAAGAGCCGTGGAGAGACTCGACTTTCCTTGTGCAATGCTAGCGGATTGACCAGAACGACCATCTATAACATTTTGGAAGGAAGGGTTGTCCATGTACAACAATCTACCATTCGAAAAATATCGGATTTTTTTGGTGTGTCTTATAAAGAGATAGAGACAATAGATTTTGAAGAGAAAGAAACAATAGAGAGTAGTATCTCACCACAAGGGAATATGAATCCCACAGCAGTCCCGGTTATCAAAGAGTGTTTGCTGATTGAAAGTCTGGACAAAAGAATTGGTGAACTAGCCATCACGCATCCGCTGACATATTACTTCGGCACAGCCTGCAATTTGATAGGCGTGCTTCTGGAGAATGAAATCAGTGGAATGAACGAACCAGGAGATATTTTGATAGTTAAGAAGGGTTCGTCAAGTGGCGATGGAGAAAAACTGGCGTACGATAAAACAACAAAAAAACTACGTATTATCAGTGACGGCTTTGACACTGACACTAGCTACATTATTGGAGCAGTCATCGAGGAAAGATTTAATGGCAATTAACAACGAAACCGAAAACAGTAAATACAAATTATTGGGTTTTGAGAAAAATAAAAACCTTGTCGTTATTATGGTGATCTCTACAGGGAAAATTATAAAAGTAAAGCTAGGCGAGATACTGAAAAGCGAAATAATAGATAACCTCAGCAAGGTGGAAATCAAGGACATATACCGAAAATATTATTCTGGCGGTACTGCGTTAACCACCTACGAAATGAATGATCGCAATGAAAGGTCGTGGATGACTTACGTTGCCCTCAACCTGCTTCTTTTCGCACTTTACATCTTCACAAATGTTGCCTCGGCGAAACTGGTATACATAAAACTATTTGACATCGTTGTTACCCCGGGTGTTTTTCTATACC
>NZ_JBBWCB010000239.1:0-4412 GCF_039888995.1 Pseudomonas rossensis
CGCATTCTCTTCGGCCTCCTGGCCTACGTCAGCCTGGGCATCGGTCTGATCGCTATCGTCGTACCCGGCTTGCCGACCACCGAGTTCATTCTGCTGGCCGCCTGGGCCGCGACTAAAAGTTCACCGCGCTTGAGTGCCTGGCTGGAAAACCATCGACTGTTCGGGCCGATCCTCTGTAATTGGCGCAATGGCAAAATCATCACGCATCGGGCCAACATCAGCGCCACCGTCAGCATGTTGTTGTGCGCCGCCTTGATGTTGGTCATGCTCGATCATGGCTGGCCGATTTACCTGACCATCGCGGGCATGAGCCTGGGTAATTTATGGATCTGGTCACGGCCAGAATCCATGCCGCAAACTTCCTGATACACCGAGTCGCCTGCATTCAGCTTGCCAC
The DNA here is from genome assembly GCF_039888995.1 of Pseudomonas rossensis. Taxonomy (NCBI): domain Bacteria; kingdom Pseudomonadati; phylum Pseudomonadota; class Gammaproteobacteria; order Pseudomonadales; family Pseudomonadaceae; genus Pseudomonas; species Pseudomonas rossensis. The sequence continues at coordinate 398 of NZ_JBBWCB010000239.1, forward strand.
TCACCGCTCTCATCCTCAGTCTAATTCCATCGCAAGATACAAATAAGGGATGGTCTGGGTACCATTGCTCAGGCGCCGCGTGGTGCCGTCGTCATGGGCGCCGTCATCGATGGTCACGGTGAAACCGGTGAGCGAAGGGTTGCAGGAGACTTCCAGCTTGCCGTTGCCGGCATCACTCAGGTCCCGCTGATCGCCACTTGCGCCTCCGCAGACAGTAGTAGAACTGTGCCAAGGGTCATCGCCACCCAACTCTTCATCGCCTTGCACCGATCCTGATTCCATCAGGATTCAAACATTGGCCGTCCGCTTGGGTTGCAGCCCCGGTGTCAGGGTAGTTGTCAGATCAAGTACAAGATTAAACGCGATTACCGTACCCGGTACACTGCGCGACAGCCTGGTGCCCTTGGCCGTCGTATTGGAACAGCAGACCTAATTGCAACCCACACAGATCCCCATACCCCAATTCACACTTCCACACGGGCTTGCAAAAGCATCAGTTGCAGTAAGCGCTAACTTAATTGCTTTCTATTTGCTTCTTAAGCTCATTCGATGCAATTACACTGTTTATAGGCAGGCTAAGTGATTGAGAAGTCCTATGCACAGGGGACTGGTCTGCAGATCGAGCCGTCACGGCCGAGCTGTTAGAGGGGGCTATATTTGCTTGACTTATTGGCTGATAACTAACCTGGCTTACTGGATGCATAATTCACCATACTTAAGAGGAATCGATGTTGGCTATTGAGTGGTGACGCTCCGGTGTGTAGTTCCAAAATTGGTTCTGAACGCGAGACCGCACCGCCCCGAATGCTTCGGGGTTGTCTACCTTTCTTCTGCTTTTGTGTAATTGTCAGTCTGACCAGGTATAGGCGGGCCTAATTGACGCAATAAATGCCAGTTAGCAGTAAGCGTCCGCCCAACTCACCTTGCGTAAGTCAGGAAGGCATCCACTGATGCGGCAGCAGTTGGTCGATATCGCTTGCCCGCTGCGTCGGCAGCCGCGTCAGCACATCTTTGAGATAGGCATACGAATCATGCCCATTCATGCGCGCCGACTGGATCAAACTCATGATCGCAGCTGCCCGCCTGCCGCTGCGAAGGGACCCGGCGAACAACCAGTTCGAGCGTCCAAGCGCCCACGGCCTTATCTGATTGTCGGGTAGTCAGACGCGGTCACCCGCGTCCAACCCCCTAAGAACCGTGCATGCGAGTTTCCCAGCACACGGCTCAAGCCTCCACAAAGGCACTGTTAAGCACCCGGCTACTCATCTTTAACAGTGGCATACTGCTGATCTCTGGGGCAACGCAGATGATAGATTTCAAGATTGACTGCCGCGCCAGTTCCTCCATTAGCCCGTTTCACGATGTGGCGAACATCCCACGGCGCGTCTTTGGTAACGGGCTTATGACAGGTGGAGCACAGGCCGTCTTGCTGCCGCCAGATCCGGTATAGCTTCGCGCGCCCCCGCATCGATCTGAGCATTTTCTTACCCCAGCGGGACTCGAAGTACTCATGCCAATTGGGGTCATGCGGATTGGCGGCCGCTTTGATCTTGATGTGCCGCACGATTGGCGTATCCGACTCCATCCGTAAGGTGTGTTCCTTCACCTTTCCCCCGGCGAGTTTTACAACGGTGGAAAACACCCACTGACGGGATCCTTGGACTTTAAAGTATCGGTCCTTGACCCATCGGACACCTTTGCGCGGATGCCTTCTCACTGCCCATCGCCAGAGCATTACCCAGACTTCGTGGTCTACCTGATTGAAGACTTTCTTGGCAGCCACATGGCTATGGTAGTTCGCCCATCCCCGTAAAATTGGGTTGAGTAGCCCTATCAAATTGACCTGTTTGGCTGCCTTGTTCGCCTTGATCACTTCTCGGATTTTGGCAAGGTGCGCCCTGATATTCGCTTTCGATGGCTTGATCAGGAGCTTGCCGTTGTACTTGCGAAGACTCCATCCGAGGAAGTCGAACCCATCCCTGATGTGCGTTATTTTGGTTTTTTCCGGGGAGAGGATGAGTCCACGTTCTGCCAGGAATTCAACCACAGCAGGTCTGACCTCATTCTCCAACCACTCTTTCGAACAGCCAGTGATGATGAAGTCATCTGCATAACGCACCACGCGCATCTTTCGGGCTGTCCACTTTGCATTGGGGAATTTCTTCGCCAGCATCGCTTCCAAACCATCCAGCGTCATGTTGGCCAACACCGGAGAAATGATGCCTCCCTGCGGGGTTCCGGTGTGGCTGGGGAATAGCTCGTTCTGGTAGACGTAACCGGCTTTGAGCCATTTCTGCAAAATCGCCTTATCCATGGGGATGTGGGCGATCAACCAGTCATGGCTGATATTGTCGAAACAGCCTTGAATGTCGCCCTCTAGAACCCATTCTGCGTTTGCTTTTCGTGACAGCACACCAAAGCATTGTGCGGCGGCATCCGCAGTTGAGCGTTCCGGCCTGAACCCATAGGAGTTCGGATCGGCGGTGGTTTCCGCGATCGGTTCCAAGGCCAGCAAATGCAACGCCTGCATGGCCCGGCATTTCATCGCGGGGATACCGAGAGGTCTCGTCTTGCCGTTTTTCTTCGGAATAAGGACTCTCCGAAGCGGAAGCGGCGAGTAGCCTCGCCTCTTCAGCGACGCTATCGCGTGGGTCTTGGTCCTCGGTGTGTTCCAATTGACCTTGTCCACGCCGGGGGTGTTTTTGCCTTTGTTTTCAGACACCCGTTTGACGGCCAATGCTTTGCCGCTGAACGAGTGAGTCAGCAGCCATTGCAGGGCTTTCGCCTTGTTATGCCTGCCGTCTTGTATAGCCTTCACAATACGCGCTTGCAGCCCTCTTACTCGACGTTGGACATCGGCCCAGTTGATGCCGTCCCACGCCATGCCAGAAGGTGCACACGCCAGTGTTGCTGCGCTCATTTGCTCTCCTTCCGTTGAAAGGGTTCTACATACTCTCTTGTGAGGAGAGACCATGAGGACGTCTGCCCGCTTTCGCGTGAAGTGATGTTTCAACTTCTATCCATCCCGTTACAGGATGGCGTTCGCTTTTTCCTCGTTCCTTTGCCCGCACCGCCATGGGCAATTTTTGCAAACGGCTGTCCCCAAGGGGAGCGATACGGGATTTCCACGTTCCACTTACACAAGTACGTCGGGTTAGGTGCCTGCTATCGACCGAGAGGCCTATGGGTCACGAACGCGTAGTCGAAAGACGCTGTTCCCACCTCCTTTACCATTTTGGTTCGAGCGTAAAAGCCATTTCCGCTCGTTCAACGTAACGACCGTTACCGCAGGTTCACATATGTTCACCATACCGACTATCTAGCACTCATCCGGCTATGGCTGCCAGAAGGGTACGCCTCTCGCGATTGATACCCCGCACCTCGCGGTGCCTCGTTACATTGTCAAAGGCGCTCTTGATTCAGCCTTCTAGATTCACCCGGTGACACGGGTGGTTCCCTTCAAGTGGGAACAACTTCTGTAAGCGACTTCGTGTCGCACTTCGACCGCGTTATTATCTATGGGCACAGCGCCGTCCTCGACATATCGAGTCAGTGCCGTCCAGCGCTTGAGGCTGTAATCCAGCGCTTTGGCAATAGCCGATCCTTCGGGCACAAGGTCGCGCTGGGCCAACATCCAGGTATGCAGTGCGTCGATAAGGGGTGCCGCTTTTTCCTGGCGTATTCGCCAGCGATCTTCGTCGGTCATCTCCCGCGCTTGCCGTTCAATTTCGTACAACCCGCCAATTGAGTGCAGCGCCTGTTCGGCTAGTTGGCTTTTGTTCGTCGCGTGCAGATCGAAAAACTTGCGGCGGGCGTGGGCCATGCAGCCGATTTCGGTGATGCCTTGCTGGAAGCTTGCTTTGTAGCCGCCATTATGTGTTGCGACACATAATGGTGGTTATGTTGCGGCCTAATTTATGTGATCCCGGCCGTGTCGATAAGCTTAATGCGTAGTAGCACCAGGTGATCGGCGTAACATAATTTTCAGCGTCTTACCGGCCTTCGTTGCCACGGG
>NZ_JBBWCB010000240.1:0-4383 GCF_039888995.1 Pseudomonas rossensis
GTGCCACCAGCTTCAGGAGACTGGCCAGGGTCTGCTCGGGGCGCTTCGTGGCCAGCGCACGAGTGACGCCCGCCCCGTCCAGCTGGACATAGGGACTTTGCACGTGTTCGAGAAAATGCTCATCTATTCGCTGCAGGGGCGCCAGGGTGTAAGTCTGCCCAGCCACTCTCTCACTACGTCCGAGGTTCTCCAGAAGTGAGGTGCGATCATCGTCGTCCTTGAGGCGTCGCCCCAGCTCGGTCAGCAGCGGTGCCAACGCCTTGTAGGCTTCAAATCCCGACGCAGGCGTCCATAGAATCGCCTTGCCCGAATGCAACGGGTCCAGGCCACCTCGTTCGGTCAGCACAAAACAACTGGCCAGTTTCAACGAGTCGACAGCGTCGCCTGCCTTCAGCGCCAAGGAAAACACGTCCGGCAAAAAACCGTTCAATGCATCTCGCTGCAAGCGTACCGGGGTATCGAGCACGGTGTTGATGATCGTCTGTTCCGTCGCACCCAGGGTGCGCATGACGGTGTGCAGCTTCAATTCACTGCGCAATGCCGTTGACAGGGTCTGAGTGAAACGCGATTGCAAGCTTCCGAGTGACGAATCGACGATGTTCTGCGCCTCGGTAATCGTGCGGGTTGTTGCGGGAATGACCGGGAGGTTTTCGAGGAGTAGGTCGAGCGGCCGCTTAACGGTGGAGAGAAGGGCCAGATGCTCTTTGGCCGACTCGCCACGAACGGTGGCTGGTTGCGCGCTCAGGCGCCGGTCTGCGTGTGTACTCCAGCGTCCTGCGGCATCGGCCGCCAGCAGTCGTTCGTCGATCAGTCTCCGGACATCCAGTGCGTTGTCGAACAAGGCACCGGGATCCTGCGTGCCTTCGCTTTCACGGTAACGGCTCAGCGCATGGGAAAGATTCTCTCGTTGCTTGCCAAGGATGTCGGTCATCACCTGTTCAAACACCGGGCCGATGATCGGTTCACCGACAATCACTTGTTCATCCGGCTCCATTGAAAGAAACGTAGCGCGTTCGTCCAAGGACATGAAGTTGAGCAGCGTGTCTTCACGCCCTTCGCTTTTCAACATCTGCGCGACGATTTTCCTGACAGCGGGCAGGTCGCTCGTTGCCTCGATGCCTCTGGACGGGGTGTACAGAAAGCCCAGCGTGTCGCTGCTGCCGATCATCACGGTCGAGGCGAGCTCCACGTAATGCTTGAAGGGGGCGGTGACACGTACTTTTTCGATACGAAGAGGATCGTCGGTGTCAGGTTCGAGGCTGACATTCATCAGTCGCAGGTATTCCTGCGTCGTTAGCACACTTTGCTGACGCTGAAGCAAAAGCTTCACGTGAAAGGTATCGCGCAAAACCTCGGCAAAAACCTCCCGGCGTGACTGCCCATTGTTCATCGGTGTATTCCAGAACGTCTTGAGCAGGCCTTGCAAGTGAGGGGTAAAACTTTGCGCGATCTCTTTGACTGCGCTTTCCCAGGCCTGAATATCGGCGTTGCTGCTCACACTGTGTTGGGGATTGGAAAAGACTCTGGAATCGCCAGTCGGCCACTCGTTGGTCAGGTAGTAATGCAGCAGGGCATCGCTAAGTGAATGCGAGGAAAGCAATTGTTGGTCATCGCTGTCGATGACAAAGCTCTTCAGTCGAGTAAGGCGCTGGTCCAGTTTGGGGAACGGCTTGTGCAACGCGTTCTTGAGGGTCTCGTCCAGCATCGATTGCAGCGTTGGCAGCTTGACCAGCTCGCCCATCATCGTCTTGATGTTCTGAGCCTGATTGCGCTCGAGGGTGAGCTCCTGGTCCTGGAACACCGCACCTTCAATTATTTGCGTGGCAATTTCTGGCGCAGTGGCGGCGGGTAAAGCGCTGCGTTGTTCGATGGAGAGAAAGCGCAATAACTCACGCTTGCCAGTGGGCTGTGCCAACCATTCCTTGAGTCTGCTTTTGAGGTCCTCCATGTCCGCGAATTTGATCAGGCCTTTCCACGGTGTGTAGAGCGTGACTTCTCCATCGTTGGGCCGGCTCATGGCAAAGGCGCCGGCCAGGGGGATATCTGGTGCATCAGGTACGCTTAAAAGCAGCTGGTCGACGTGCATGGGCTCGCTATTGGCGATACGGGCTTCATGCGTCGCCAGATAAACAGCATTCAACCACTTCAGGTCATCAATCGTGAAGGACAGTGCCTTTTCGCGTTCACCGGGCTGTTCGGCTTTGGATGCAAGTACTGCGTCGTCGAAAAAATACGGCAGTGGGGGAGCAATCATGGTTTTTCCTCGATGTGCTGCGATCGGCGGTTAATCGCAGGCTGTTGGATTGAGGAAAAACAGTACGGCCAGTGGCAGGCTTGGGTGCGGTACATATTGCTTGATGCGAACAGGTGTCGAGACTTGACAGGACGACGGTAAAACAGCGCTTAATCGACAACTGTTTTGGGTTGCCCTGCAACCTCGCTTCACCCTGTTGCCCGTACTCAATAATAAAACTGGAGCTTCAGATGACCGCAACGCCCGAAGTGGCCGTCAGTTCGAACACTCAAACGCTCGATTTCGACGCGCTCGTTCTTTTGCTTGAGCAGATTTTTCAGCGCCATGGCACCTCCGCCGAGGTGGCCAGGACACTGGCCCTCAACTGTGCCGGCGCCGAACGCGATGGCGCCCATAGCCATGGCGTGTTCCGCATTCCCGGTTACGTGTCGACGCTCCAGAGCGGCTGGGTCAATGGCCAGGCCGTGCCGGTGGTCGAGGACGTGGCTTCGGGCTTTGTCCGGGTCGACGCCGGTAATGGTTTCGCCCAACCGGCCCTCGCCGCAGCACGCGGTTTGTTGGTGGAAAAAGCGCGCAGCGCCGGCATCGCGGTGCTGGCGATTCGTAACTCCCACCATTTCGCAGCCTTGTGGCCGGATGTCGAGCCTTTCGCCTATGAAGGGCTGGTGGCGCTGAGCGTGGTCAACAGCATGACCTGCGTGGTGCCGCACGGTGCCGATCGTCCGCTGTTCGGGACCAACCCGATTGCTTTTGCCGCCCCTCGGGCTGACGGCGATCCGATTGTCTTCGACCTGGCGACCAGCGCCATTGCTCATGGCGATGTGCAGATCGCCGCGCGCAAGGGCGAGCGTTTGCCGCCAGGCATGGGGGTGGACGGTCTCGGCCAGCCGACCCAGGACCCGAAAGCGATTCTTGAGGGCGGCGCGTTGCTGCCATTTGGCGGGCATAAAGGTTCGGCGCTGTCGATGATGGTCGAGCTGTTGGCGGCGGCGTTGACCGGCGGCAATTTTTCCTTCGAGTTCGATTGGTCGAACCATCCGGGGGCCAAGACGCCGTGGACTGGCCAACTGTTGATCGTGATCGACCCGAGCAAGGCGGCCGGGCAGAATTTTGCCGAGCGCAGTCAGGAACTGGTCCGGCAGATGCACGGTGTGGGGCTCAAGCGTTTGCCGGGGGATCGACGTCACCAACAACGGGCCAAGTCCAGCACCGAAGGCATCCGGCTCGATGCTCAGACGTTGGCGAGTTTGCGGGAATTGGCCGGGCTCTGAGTCCTGCATACTCTCAGTCTGCATAAAAGCCGGGCATGAAAAAGGCGAGCTGCGTGCTCGCCTTTTTGCTGGGTACGGATTAAAACGGGGTCGCTTAACGCCGACCCAGCAACAACCCGACTACCAGGCCGAAACCGGCAGAGATCGCCACGGTTTGCCACGGATGACCACCGATGTAGGTTTCAGTGGCTTCGACCGCAGGTTTGGTCCGGTCACGAACGCGGGTGACGGAGTCCCGAGCCTGTTGAAGTTTCTGGGCGATCTGCCCACGAAGTGTGTCCGCTTCCTCACCGACGAGCGAGGCGCTGCTTTTGAGCAGTTTCTCCGACTCTTCGATCAGAGCCTGAAGTTCGCTGAAGGCCTGATCCTTGATCTGGTCTTCGGCGATTTGTGCGGCGGTTTTCCGGGCCATTGAGGTACTCCTTGCAGATAAATGGACAGTGAACAATGGAGTCTGCCGTCAGCGAAAAAGTTGCAGCGAATTTGCCTGCAGACGTCATCCTGATCAAAAATCCAGAGCAGGACATTTCCTCCTACAGTGTAAGATGTCGCCTATTTTACGCAGCAGGTAACTCCCATGAGCTTCAATCTGGCCGACAAACCCCTTGCAGAGCGCGCTGCGCTGGAAGATGAGAAATCCCGTCTGTTCGATCTATGGCAAAGCAACCTGGGCAAGTCCAAGGGCGAAGCCGCGCGGTTGTTCGGTGAGCGCGCCAAGCGCAAAGGCAAATGGGCCGAGTGGGTCCGTGCCGAACTTGACGGCATGTCGCCCCCGGAATTCGCGAACATGGTGCGCAGTGAAGTCAATCGCCTGATGGCTGCCAAGTAACCTGAACTCGACACACATCTCTGTAGGAG